>NZ_JARHXQ010000337.1:0-36410 GCF_029222765.1 Arthrobacter sp. Cr_A7
TCTACGACGGGTATCCCGACGTCGGGCTCGAGATGGTGGACAGCAGGACTTTCGACGGCCGGCTCCAGCTGCTCGAATACGTGCCCACAGTGCTCGCCGGCCCGCCGGGCACTGCCTCCTGAGCCGTATCCGCCAGCGTTTCTTCATCATCGCGGCCTCCTGGAACTCCGATCGGCACCAGGATGTCCCGTCCGGTTGGCTGACCCCTGCTTTGTGCTTCGCAGAAATTTGGCAGACTGCAGGAAGTATGTCATCGGCGAAAGGGTAGTTTTCCACAATGGGCGCGATCGGATACCTTGCTGCTTCCGTCCCCCTGCGGCTGGCCAGCGCGGGTTCGGTGGTGGCGCTCCCCATCCTCGCCGTGGAGCGGCTGGGTGACGTCGCCGTCGGGGGCCTCCTCGTGGCCGCCTCGCTGGGTCCCAGCGTTCTTGCGGCTCCGCTGGTGGGTGCCGTCCTGGACAGTTCCTCCCGCCCGGGAAGGTGGGTTGCCGCCTCGGGGATGGTTACGGCTGCTGCCTTCGCTATGACGGCGTTCATCGGCAGTATTCCGCTGCCCGCCATCTTCGCGGTGCTTGTCCTTGCCGGCACGGCCTCCCCCTTCTACATGGGCGGGCTCTCGAGCTTTGTTGCCGGTGCCATTCCGGACATTCGGCGGGCGTTTGCCTATGACGCCCTTTCCTACAATGTGGCGGCGGTGGCTGGACCTGCCATCGTGGCGCTGATCGCGGTGTTCCTGCCGGCCCAGTCGGCGCTGGCGGTCCTGGCCGCCGCTGCGGCGTTCGGCCCTCTGGCCCTGCGGGGACTCCGCCTGCATCCCCATGCCCGCGCCCGCGGTTCGCTGTGGCAGGCGGTCAAAGCCGGCCTGCACAGGATTGTCAGCCACCGGCCGCTGGCAGTTGTTACAGCCTCCTCCACCTTCACCCAGCTCGGCCAGGGCGGCCTGGCCATCGCAGCGGTCGCGCTCTCGATCGAAAGGGTCGGTTCGCCCAGCGAGGGCGCCATGGTGGTGACCGCGTTCGCCGTCGGCAGCCTGCTCGGTGCCCTCCTGGAGACAGCCCGGCCTGCGCGAGGCCGCCCCAACATGGTCATGATGACCGGCTTCCTGGCGACGGGACTGCTGACAGTGGCAGCCGCTTTCGACATCGGGACGGCCTGGACTGTCGTGGCCATCGGCCTCTCGGGCCTTTTCACGGCGTCCACCTCGGCCGCCATGCTGTTCCTCCGCAACCTGCACAGCCCGTCCCACCTCAAATCCCAGATCTTCACCGTGAGTGCAGGCTTCCGCGCCAGCGCCTCGGCTGCCGGTGCGGCGCTGGCCGGGTCGGCAACCGGATGGGGTGGCGCGGTGACCGTCGCTGCGGTCGGCATCGTCTGGATTGCCTCGGCGGCTCTGATGGGCGCCTATCCAAAGGGCGAAGAGTGAAAAAGCCCTCACGCGACGTGCCACCACCTACCCGGGGCGGACGGCAGTCAGCTGGGCCGGTTCAGCCCTGCCTGCTCCACCAGCTCCGTCAGCCACGGGCGGTGGCCACGGTGGTAGACCATTCCCTCCGGCAGCCCCTGAACGGAGGGTACGGAGTGTGCAATATCGATCGTGATCCTGCTGCCGGCCATCGGGGCGTTGCTGATGTGCAGGTCACCGAATGATTCCGGGAGGGCCGGATCCATCCAGAAGCCGCCGCGCGAGACGTGCGCGTCGTACCGCATCAGGCTTGTGATCAGCTGGATGGGAGTGGTCGCTGCCCAGGCCTGGGGTGAGCAGGCCGTCGGGTAAGGCACCGGTGCCGCCAGCTGCTCGCGGCTGAAGCCGCAGAAAAGTTCGGGAAGCCGTCCGCCGGAATATTCGGCGGCTTCCAGCAGGGCCGTGGAAATCCGTTGGGCCTGTTCCACAAAGCCGTAGCGCATCAGCCCGGCAACGATGACCGCGTTGTCATGCGGCCAGACCGAGCCGTTGTGGTAGCTCGCGGGGTTGTAGGCGCCCATGTCACTGGCCAGGGTCCGGACGCCCCAGCCGCTGAACATCTCCGGGGACATCAGCCGCTCCGCGACCAGCGGCGCCTTGTCCTCGTCCACGAGGCCCACCCACAGGCAGTGGCCCATGTTGGACGTGCACGCGTCGACCGGCCGTTTCCTGCCGTCCAGTGCCACGGCGTAGTAGCCGCGCTCAGGCAGCCAGAACTGCTCATTGAAGCGCTTCTTCAGGTCCGCCGCCTGGGCGGCGAGCCGGGCGGCCAGGGCCTCGTCCCCGGCGTCATGGGCTATCCATGCCCGCGCCATGTACGCGTCGTACACGTAGGCCTGGACTTCGCACAGCGCAATCGGTGGCTCGGCGAGTGTCCCATCGGCGAAGTTGATGCCGTCCCAGGAGTCCTTCCAGCCCTGGTTGATCAGTCCTTGCGGGTTGAGCCGTTCGTACTCGACAAACCCGTCGCCGTCCTTGTCGCCGTAGTCCCTGATCCAGTCCAGGGCCCGGTCCGCGTGCGGAAGCAGGGCTGCGATGGTGTCGGCGGCAAAGCCCCACCGGCTGACGGATCCCAGGACGGCAACGAACAGCGGCGTGGCATCCACGCTGCCGTAGTAGACGTGCTTCCCGCCCAGGGACAACCCGCTGGACACATCCAGCCTGACCTCGTGCAGGATCTTGCCGGGCTCCTCTTCGGTGATGGGGTCCACCACCGTACCCTGCCGTTCAGCCAGTGTCTGCAGGGTGCCCAGGGCCAGCGAGGGGTCGACGGGCATGGACATTTCCGAGGCCCACAGCGAGTCCCGGCCGAACAGGGTCATGAACCAGGGCGCCCCGGCGGCAACCACCACGCGCTCCGGATGGTTCGGATCCTCGATGCGCAGGGCACCCAGGTCGTCATAGCTGCGCCGCAGGGTCCGCTCAATGGAGTGGTTGCCCATCTGCAACGCGGGAATCTTGGCCACCCATTCCTGCCGCCGGCGGTCCCGGGGGGAGGTCTCCCCGTCTTGCGCGTGAAAGAACGACGGCGGGGGAGGGCTGGCTGCCCCGCCGCCGGGGATGACGCTCAGCACCGTAGTCCACAGACTGTGCGGGGCAATGGTCACCTTGTAGGTCAAAGCGCTTTGCATGGCATCCGAGCCGGGGGCCTGGATTGAAACGCTTTTACGCACGTCTTCCCAGGTACCCACAATGGTCAGCAAGCCGGGTGCTGTTTCCTGGTTCTGCTGCCACTGCCGCCGGATCCTTGCTTCCTTGACCTCGAAAAGATCGGCAAAATCCGCCGCCGCCGCCATGGTGACGGTGCACTCAAGGGGCTCCATGGAGTAGTTGCGCAGCGTGATCTGCTCCTGGATGCCGGCGCCTACTTCGCGGAGCCGCTCAACGATGAGGGGGCTGTCCGCGTAACTTTCGGAGCGGGCGACCCGGCTGACGAGAAGGGCCCGGTACGGCTCCTTTGTTTCGGCGGCGAGGGGTTCCAGCGGCTGGCCGTTGACCGTGAGCTGCCAGCCGGACAGAATGCGGGTGTCCTGGAAGAAGACGCCGTGCGGGTGCTCGGGGACAATATCTCCGTTGGGAGACGAAATGCAGAACGACGTGCCTTCCACGAGGGTCACGGTCCCGGGGCCGAGAGGGCCCGCGGCGGTGTCAGCATTCCATCCAGCCATGGCCCCTCCAGGAGCAGTGAAGGCCGGGGAGGCGAAGCTGCAGGCGCATCCCTTTGACCGGCCGCCCCGTTGTGCAATCACGCTACTCCTGCCCGCCCCTCCCCGCCAGAACCTGCCTGCAGGGCACTGGTGAGGGGGCCGGGACAGCTTGGTTCGCGCTGCTAGCTCACGGTTTTTCACCCTCGTGCCATGTGGCCGTCAGGTCTTCAACCGCTTTTTGCATGTGCTGGTGGATCCCCTTGAGCAGGCCCTTCCTGTCACCGGCGGCCAGGAGATCCAGGAGGTTCTGGTGTTCCTGGACAAGGGTGTCAAGGCGGGGGTAGGACACTTTCAGGTTCAGGATGCACATCCTGGATTCGGCAGCGAGTGTCCGGTAAATCCTGTTGAGGCGGGAATTGCCTGCACCCTCCACGAACGATATGTGGAACTGCATGTCCAGCCGGGCGATGGCCTGCCAATCGGACGCGGCCACCTGCTTCGCCATGTCGGTAACGATGGATTTCAGAGTATCCACCGTCTCATCCACCCTTTCAGGCCCGGCGTCCAGAAGGTTCTGCGCGGCGGTGGATTCCACGGCCTCGCGGACGGCGTAAATCTCCCGGATGTCGTCGACGGTGAGCTCCAGGACAAACACGCCCCGGTTCCGGTGGCTGACGAGGAGGCCTTCCTGGGCGAGCCGCTGCAACGCCTCCCGGACAGGGCCGCGGGAGGACCGCAGCTGGCCGGCCAGGACGGATTCGTTGATCTGCTCTCCGGGCCGAAAGGTTCCCTGGACAATCTGTTCCCGCAACTGGTCCGCGATCAGCTGCGCAGTTGGTCTGCCTTCGATGACGAAGAGGCCCTCCGGTGCCGCCATTGTTATCAACTCAACTTTCCTTGTTCCGGCCAGGACGCGTGGAAACTGGCTCTGCCGAATCGTCGACAATTTACAGATCCTACGTAAAGTGTACTGGCTTGCAATGGAGGCTAATGGGTACCCGCGCATGGGAAAGGCCACGTCCTTGTGGGACATGGCCTCCCGCCGTCGAACTTCTTTGATTGTCGAATTGCGTTGGTTGTCGGACCGCCTTGGTTAGACGGTTACCGCATCCGGTTGATCCGGGGCTGTGAGATCCTCCACAGCTTTGCGCATGTGTTGCTCTATGGCGTGGTGAAGGCCGCAGCGTTCGCCCGCCTCGAGCAGGTCCAGAATGGTCTGATGCTCATGGACCAGGGCATCGATCCGGGGATACGCCAGCTCAAGGTTATGGATACACATTCTGGATTCGGCGGCCAGGGTGTCGTAGATACGGATAAGGCGGGTGTTGGCTGCACCTGCCACAAACGTCGCGTGGAACTCCATATCCAGACGGGCGATGGCATGCCAGTCTGAAGCGGCAACCTGTTTCGCCATTTTTCGCACGGTTGCCTGCAGTGCCTGGCAGGTCTCCTTTAATCGGGCGGCGTCGGCGTCGAGAAGGGTATCCGCGGCGACCGACTCCACAGCTTCACGAACTGCGTAGATCTCCCTGACGTCGTCATGGGACAGTTCAAGGACGAAGACGCCGCGGTTTCTCCGGCTGACCAGGATTCCTTCCTGGCACAGGCGTTGCAGCGCCTCCCGGACTGGACCCCTGGATGAATGAAGCTGGACCGCGAGTACAGATTCATTGATCTGTTCCCCCGGGCGGAAGACCCCCTGAACTATCTGTTCCCGCAGCTGGTCAGCGATCAGTTGCGCAGTAGGCCTTCCCTCCAGGACAAACAGCCCTTCCATTGCCGCCATTGATACCCCTCCTCCCGTTGTCCGGTTAGCGCCGATGCCTACACGGCTATTGCTGTGTACTTGGTCTCGAGGAATTCTTCGATGCCGGTTTTCCCGCCCTCGCGGCCCAGCCCGGACTGCTTGACCCCGCCGAACGGCGCCGTGGGGTTGGAGACGAGGCCGGTGTTCACGCCAACCATGCCGACTTCAAGTTCTGTCGAGAACCGGAGGGCCTTGTCCATGGCTTCGGTGAACACGTAGCCGACCAGTCCCCAGTCGGTGTCATTGGCCAGCTTGATGACTTCGTCTTCGCTGTCGAAGGCGGTGATCGCTGCCACCGGCCCAAAAATCTCGGTGGACATCAGCAGGGCATCCTTCGGGACGTCCACCAGGACGGTGGGGTTGTAGAAGTAGCCGGGGCCGTCGGGGCGGTTCCCGCCGGTGAGGATGCGTGCGCCCTTTGCGACCGCGTCCGCGACCAGGCTTTCAACCTTGTCCAGCCCCTTCTGCTCAATCAGCGGGCCCACGTCGTTGCCGGCTGCGGCCCCGTCGCCGACCTTGAGTTCAGACAACTTCTTGGCAAGTTTTTCGCTGAACTCCTCAACCACCGAGCGGTGCACGAAGAAACGGTTCGCGGCGGTGCAGGCCTCGCCCATGTTCCGCATCTTCGCCTTCATTGCCCCGTCTACAGCCTTTTCAATGTCCGCGTCCGCGAGAACGATGAAGGGGGCGTTGCCGCCCAGTTCCATCGAGGAGCGCATAACGTTGTCCGACGCCTGGCGCAACAGCAGCTTGCCCACCTCGGTGGAGCCGGTAAAGCTGACCTTGCGGGCGATGCCGCTGCTCATCCAGGGTCCTACGACGGTTGAGGCCTTTGTTGTGGGGACGACGTTCAGAACACCGTCCGGCAGGCCGGCCTGGCGGAAGATGTCGGCCAGCGCCAGGGACGTCAGCGGGGTCAGTTCTGCAGGCTTGAAGACCATGGTGCAGCCGGCCGCGACGGCGGGAGCGATCTTGCGTGCGCCCATGGCCAGCGGGAAGTTCCACGGGGTCACTAGCACGCAGGGACCCACCGGTTCCTGCGTGATCAGGATACGGGTGCTGCGGTCGACGGACGTGGTGCTGTCGCCGCCGACCCGCACAGCTTCTTCGGAGAACCACCGCAGGAACTCAGCGCCGTAGGCCACCTCGCCCTTGGCTTCGGCCAGCGGCTTGCCCATCTCCGCGGTCATGATCGCCGCAAGGCGGTCGGTGTTGGCCAGGACCAGGTCAAAGGCCCGCCGCAGGATGTCCGCCCGCTGCCGGGGGGTGGACTTGCCCCACTCTGCCTGGACGCGGCCGGCCGCCTGGATGGCAAGCTCCGCATCTGCCGGGCTGCCGTCAGCAACGTGGGCAATGACTTCGTGGGTTGCCGGGTTTTCCACGGGGAACGTGGCGGAGCCGGTGGCCGGTCGCCAGGCACCGTCAATGAAGAGGTCGGTACGAAGGTCTGCAGGGTCGAATGAAGTGCTCATATCAGGCTTTCAGGATCGTCGGGAAGGGGTCAGGAGGTGGCGGCTTTGAGGGCCTGGGTAAACCGCGAAAGGCCCTGCAGGATTTCGTCACTGCTGACGTTGAGCGGTGGAATGATACGGATCACGTTGCCGTGCGGGCCGCAGGTCAGAAGCAGCAGCTCCTCTTTGATGGCCGCCTGCTGGACAGCAAGTGCGGTGGCAGCATCCGGAGCGGCCGCGGGACCCGTGAACTCGATGGACTGCATCAGGCCACGGCCACGTACATCTCCAATTACGTCGAATTCGGTTTTGAGGACATCGAGTCCAGTGCGCAGCTGGTCACCGCGGTCCAGAGCATTCGTGACCAGGTTTTCGCGCTCAATGACATCAAGGGTGGCGACGCCGGCCGCCGCTGCCACGGCGTTCCCGCCATAGGTCCCCCCTTGGGATCCGGGCCAGGCTTTGCCCATCAGTTCGGCCGAGGCTGCAATGGCCGAGATCGGGAAGCCGCTGGCGAGGCCCTTGGCGGTGATGACCACGTCCGGCCTGATGCCCGCCCAGTCATGCCCCCAGAACTTTCCTGTACGGCCCACCCCCGCCTGGACCTCGTCGACGATGAAGACGATGCCGTGCCGGTCTGCGCGCTCCCTGAGGCCCTGGAGGAAGGCCACAGGGGTCGGAATGTAGCCGCCGTCGCCGAGTACGGGCTCGATGATGAATCCGGCCGTATCGGCTGGGCTGCTGATGCTGACCAGGAGGTGGTCGAGCTCTCTAAGGGCAAAGGCCACTGCTGTTTCTTCATCCCAGCCGTACCGGTAGGCGTGCGGGAACGGTGAAATGTGGACCCCTCCCATCAGGGGTGAGAAGCCTGAGCGGAACTTTGTCCCCGCTGTGGTGAGGGACGCCGCCCCGACCGTTCGTCCATGAAACCCGCCCTGGAACGAGATGATGTTGGGCCGGCCGGTGGCCATCCGGGCCAACCGGATCGATGCCTCCACTGCCTCTGAGCCGGAGGTGGCGTAGAAGACGCTGTCCAGCCCCGGAGGCAGGTATTGGCCGAGCTTGTCGGTCAGCGCAAGCAGGGGCTTGTGCATCACAGTGGTGTACTGGGCATGGATGATCTTTCCCACCTGCTCACGGGCTGCTGCGACGACGTCCGGGTGG
Source organism: Arthrobacter sp. Cr_A7 (assembly GCF_029222765.1). NCBI lineage: Bacteria > Bacillati > Actinomycetota > Actinomycetes > Micrococcales > Micrococcaceae > Arthrobacter > Arthrobacter sp. Cr_A7. The sequence goes on from NZ_JARHXQ010000337.1 coordinate 8,032, forward strand.
CAGTGTCCGGTGCTGGTTACGCCGATTCCCGTCGTGAAGTCGAGGTATTTTTTGCCGTCGGTGGCGTGGATCCAGCTGCCGAGGGCGTGGTCGACGACGACGGGCGTGGCCTGCTTGAGGATGGGACTGAGAGTTGCCATGGCTCATACTTTCTGGAGAACTGTAGATTGTCAACAATTAGCAAAAACGGCGAAGTGATACCCCTTGTAGGTGGGACAGATCAGCCGTTGGTAAAACGCTGTGGCCGTACGAAGTCCAGGCCGGAAAACAGCTGCTTGCCCAGGGCCTCATGGGCCGCTATTGCGCCGTACCCGGAAGCCATTTTGAAACCGGCGCCGGAGAAACCGGTGGCGCAGTAGATCCGGCTCGCATCCGTCAGCCGGCCCAACAGCGGATGCCGATCGGGTGTGTAAAGATCGGGGAAGGCGTCGGAGCGGACAATGCTGGGGACCAGGCCGGGAAAGAATTCGGCCACCGTCTCCGTGGTTTCCAGGATTTCGGCCGGGGTCAGCTCCCTGGCTACCGCATCGGCACGGGCGGCGGGCTGGCTGCGGCCATCAAGGGTTGCCTTGACCGTCACGCCATCGACGGCGGGCGCCCCGTACATCGAGCGGTCCCCGGAAATACGGATGAAGACAGGAAACCTTGCCGGCGAAAACTCCGCCGGATCCCGTGCGACAAACCAGGAGAGGAAATTCCTGCGGACTTCGGTGGCAGCCCTTAGGTGACCGGGCATCAGTCTCTGCGACCAGCCCCCGGAGGCGACAATGACGTTTTCGAAGGTCCAGGATCCTTCCCCGGAGGTGACCACCACACCGTCGCTGGTCTCCCGGATGCCGTCAATGGGCCTGTTCGCCACGACAGATGCCCCGTTTGCCTCTGCCGCTGCGACTGCTGCCGTCACGGCACGGTCGGTGCGCAAGGCGCCCGCATGGGGATCGAACACTGCGGAGTCGTCCGCCCGGAGGTTGTGCTGCGGGTAGCGTTCCTCCATCGCGTCCCGGCTGAGGAGCTCGTGCTCGGCCCCGGTCTGCCGTGTGGTTTCCAATAGGCTCCGCAGGTACGGCCCGTCAGTTGTTCCGATGGAGAGGCCGCCGCAGCGGGTCAGGATGTCCTGGCCCGTTTCGGCTTCCAGTTCGGCCCAAAGACGGCGTGAGCGATCCAGGATGGGGTAGTAATCGGGGATTCCCCGGTACAGCATGCGGAACAACCGGGTGTCACCGCCGACGGCGCTCCGACCGTGCCCGGGGGTGGCAGCCTCAAATCCGACCACGGCATCCGACAGGCGGGAGGCTTGCCAGAGGGCCATGGATCCGATGCTGCCCAGGCCGATGACGGCGAGTTTTCCGTCCATGGTTTAGAGGACCTGTTTCAGGAAGGCCTGGGTGCGGGTTTCTTTGGGGTTGGTGAGGATTTCGCGGGCATCGCCGCGTTCGACGATGTAGCCGTCGTCCATGAAGATCAGGGAGTCGGCCACTTCGCGGGCGAAGCCCATTTCGTGGGTGACCACCACCATGGTCATGCCTTTTTTGGCGAGGTCCTTCATGACGGCGAGGACTTCGCCGACTTTTTCGGGGTCCAGGGCGGAGGTGGGTTCGTCGAAGAGCATGATCTCGGGGTCCATGGCCAGGGACCGGGCGATCGCGACGCGTTGCTGTTGTCCACCGGAGAGTTGGGCGGGGTAGTAGTCGGCGAAGCCGGCCAGGCCGACGCTGGCGAGCAGTTCGTGGGCCCGTTTGGCTGACTCTTTCTTGTCAGCACGTTTGACCAGGACGGGGCCGGACATGATGTTTTCGTGTGCGGTCATGTTGGGGAAGAGGTTGAAGGACTGGAAGACCATGCCCACCCGGGTGCGCTGTTCGGCGAGTTTCTTGGGCGGCAGGGCGTGGTAGGCGCTCTCGGTTTCGTAGTAGCCGAAGTCTTCGCCGTTGACTTTCAGGACCCCGGAGTCGACGGTTTCCAGGCCGTTGATGCAGCGCAGGATGGTGGATTTGCCGGAGCCGCTCGGGCCGATGATGCAGCAGATCTCGCCGCTGGCGATGTCCAGGTTGATGTCTTTGAGGACTGTTTTGGGTCCGAAGGACTTGCGGATCTTCTGGGCGAGGATGGTTCCGTCGTTGCTCATCGTGCAGCGCCTTCCGGGTCGGTGAGCACAACGGGTTTGGCCTTGCGGGGCAGCCGGGAGGTTGCGCGGGAGTATTTCTGTTCGAGCTTGGACTGCGGGAAGCTCAGCAGCAGGGTCATCACGAGGTACCAGAGGCTGGCGACGATCAGCAGCGGGATGGTCTCGTAGGTACGGGCGTAGATCAACTGGGCGCTTTGGAGCAGTTCGGCCACGCCCAGGACGCTGACCAGCGAGGTTCCCTTGAACATGCCGATCACCTGGTTGCCGGTGGCGGGGATGATCGAGGGCATCGCCTGGGGGATGATGACTTTGCGCATCTTCATCGCCCCGCTCATGCCCAGCGAATCGGCGGCTTCGATCTGGCCCTTGCCCACGGAGGAGAACCCGCCGCGGATGATCTCTGCCATGTAGGCCGCCTCGTTCAGGGTCAGCCCGACCAGGGCCGCGGTGATGGGTGCCATCAGGGCGTTCATGTCGATCGCGGTGCTGATATCGGTGAACGGGATGCCGATGGACAGGTTCGGGTACAGCGCTGCGACGTTGAACCAGAAGATCAGCTGCACCAGCACCGGGGTACCGCGGAACAAGGTGATGTAGACCCCGGCCGTGGCAGCGATCGGCTTGATCTTCGAACCCCGCATAATCGCCAGGGCCAGGCCCAGGAGCGTCCCCAGGGCCATGCTGGCAACCGTGAGGAAAATCGTGAGCATCAACCCGCGCAGGATCGATTCATGCGTGAAGTACTTCGCGACCACGTCCCACTTGAAGTTCGGGTTCGTTGACACCGAAAACAGGACACCGATGCCAATCAGGCTGCACACCACCCAGGCAACATACTCAAAGGTACTGCGCCGCTTGAGCCGGGGCTTCAGCGCTGAATCCTTCCCATTCATGCCGGGTTCACTTCTTTCGATGGTTAGTTGCTGCATGGAAGCCCCTGTTACTTAAGGTTCGCCGTGGTGATGCCCGCGCCGCCGAGGCCCCACTTGTCCAGCGACTCCTTGTATTCGGGGCTGTCAAGGACAGACTGCGTGGCTGCCTGCAGCGCCGGCGTCAATTCAGAGCCCTTCTTAAGCCCCATGGCATTGATGTGGTCCGTGCGGGTGTCCAGCTGGGGAGCAAGGACCTCGAAGGTGTTCGGCTGCTGCTCGCTGGCCCAGGCCAGGGACGGGGTGGCGTCGACCACCCCGTCAACACGCTTGGACACCAGTTGCGTCAGGGATTCCTGGACGTTGGGCAGCGTGATGATGTTAATTGCCGGCTTGCCCTTTTCCTCGCAGGTCCACTTCGAAACGTTCGGCATGTGCTTCAGTTGCGCGTTCGACCCCTTGGTCACGGCAATATTCTTGCCGCACATCCCGTCGTTGCTGATGTTCAGCGGATTGCCATGGACGACCGCCACCGATATGCCGCTGTTGAGGTAGGTCACCATGTCCAGCACCTTCAACCGCTCCTCGGTGGGGGACATGGTGGTCACAGTGAAGTCGTAGCGGCCGCCGTCGATGCCGGGAATGATCGTGTCGAACTGGGTGTTCTCGAACTTCAGCTTGAGGTCGAGCTTCTTTGCCACGAGACGGGCGATGTCCGGATTCACGCCGATCGGGGTGGTGTTGTCATCGGCCAGGAACGTCGTGGGCGGGTAATGCAGGTCCATCGCGACCGTCAGTTCGCCCTTGGACTTGAAGGACTCTGGCAACAGCGCCACCGCGGCAGCATCCGGCTGAACGCCTTTTGAGATGTCAGCCGTGTCGGAGGTCTTGGACTTTGCTTCTCCGGGGGCCGACGTGCTGCTGGCCGCGCCGCCACATGCACTGAGCGTCAGCAGCACGGCAAGCCCTGCGGCTGCAGTCTGAACTTTGTTGATGGTCTTCATGGTGCTTCCCTTCGAATGGTTTCAGCTGGAGTCTTCTGCTGAAACGGGTGCAATTCTGGTTTTCAGGACCGTCCCGCATGCCCTTTGTCGCGCCAATGCGGCAATGGGAGGTTCGGTTGTGCTTCCTGCTTTATGCGGAATGTGATCCTGATCTCGTTCCGCATCCAAGAGCAATGCAACTCCTGAAATCGCTGATTGTCAACAATTGACGATAATAAAGTTGATGTACCCGCCGGGCTAGGCGAAGGGGGCCGGTCTGTCCAAACTGTTGACAATCTACAATTACCGGGCCTAGAGTCGAAGCCAAGCGGGCAGAAGAGGTTTCCGGCACCGGAAGACATCCCGCAGCCCGCACACATCACGAATCGGGCCAGGAACAGCGCGGTTCACGTGCAAGACCCCAAGGAACGGACGAATCATGGCAGACACGAACCTCCGGCCGAAGTACATCTCTTTTGATGTGTACGGCACGCTCATCAACTTCGACATTGATCCCACCACCCGTCGGCTGCTCGATGGTCGCATTTCTGAAGAGCAGTGGCCTGCCTTCAAGAAGCAGTTCCGCGGGTACCGGTTCGACGAGGTCCTTGGCGACTTCAAGCCCTACGAGCAGATCCTCCAGGATTCCTTTGACCGCGTGTGCAGGCGCTGGGGCATTGGGCCCACTGAAGGTGCCGGCGCAGAATTCGCCGAGGCTGTACGGGGCTGGGTTGCCCACGAAGACGTGCCGGCCCCGCTGAAGCTTATGGGCGACAACTACAAGCTTGTGGCTCTGTCCAACGCCGACGACAGCTTCCTGGACATCAGCATTCCCAAGCTCGGCGCTGACTTCCACGCCGTGCTGACCGCTGAGCAGGCCCAGGCCTACAAGCCGCGCTACCAGGCTTTCGAGTACATGCTCGATACCCTGAACGCCACGCCGGAGGACTTCCTGCACATCTCCTCGCACACCCGCTACGACATGCACCCGATGCACGACATGGGCTTCCGTAACCTCTGGATGCTGGACCGTGGCTATGACCCCATCGGCCCGGGCTACGGCCTCAACACCGCCAAGTCCCTGGACGAGATCAACAAGCACCTCGGTCTCTAGACCGACGTCGAGGCGAAAGGCTACACCGTGAAACTCATTCCTTACTGGCTGGACACAGCCAAAGCATCCGGAGACTACCGGCAGACCCCGGTACCCGAAAATGTCGATGTGGCCATCATCGGCGCAGGATTTACGGGGCTGTCCGCGGCCCTGGAATTTGCCAAGCAAGGCGCAAGCGTCGCCGTTTTCGAACGGCACACCGTGGGATGGGGCGCATCCGGACGCAACGGGGGAATGGCGACCACCGGGTTGGCCATCGGTTTCAGCACCGCAGTCAAGCGCTATGGGGGTGCCCGGGCAGTCGAGATGTTCCATGAATACAACGACGCCATCGACAGCATCGAGAAGCTGGTGCACGACAATGGCATTGACTGCGACTACAAGCGGTTTGGAAAGCTCTCGCTGGCGTTCCATAAGTCCCACTACGAGGGGATGCTCAAGTCGCAGGAACTGCTGGCGGGCCTGGCGGACCACCATGTCACGGTCATCCCTAAATCCGAAATCCACAGCGAAATCGGCACCGACTTCTACCAGGGAGCCATGCTTGACCCCCTCGGAGCAGGTCTGCATGTGGGAAAGTTCGTCCACGGTCTCGCGGGGGCGGCCGCGACCGCCGGGGCGGACATCTGCGAGAACTCCGCCGTGACCGAGCTGAAGAAGGTCTCCGGCACCGTGCACGACGTTCATACCACCCGGGGCATCACCAGGGCGAAGCAGGTCCTGGTCGCCACCAGCGGCTACACGGGCAACATCACGCCATGGCTGCAGCGCCGCGTGATCCCGGTAGGCAGCTTCATCATCGTCACCGACCCGCTGCCCGAAGACGTGGTCAACCGGATCCTGCCGAACCGGCGGCAGGCCTCGGACAGCAAGATGCTGACCTACTACTTCCGGATCACCCCGGACAACCGGCTGCTCTTCGGCGGCCGGGCCCGCTTTGCACTTTCCAGCCCTGACTCGGATGTCAAGAGCGCCGAAATCCTGCGCAAGGCCATGCTCGAACTCTTCCCGTACCTCTCGAACGCGAAAGTGGACTACATTTGGGGCGGCCTGGTGGACCTCTCCATGGACCAGATGGTGCACGCGGGCCAGCATGACGGCCTCTTCTATTCCCTCTGCTACAGCGGACACGGAGTACAGATGGCCGCCCACATGGGGAAGCGGATGGCCCATTACATGGCCGGAGACAAGTCCGCGAACGTCTGGGAAGACCTGAAGAATCCGCCAGTGCCGGGCCACTTCGGCCCACCCTGGTTCCTGCCCTTCATCGGCGCAGCCGCCAAAATCATCGACCGCGTCAAGTAACAGACAAGGGATCACATGTCGCCATCAACAATCCTCGATGAAGCGCGCCCGGAAACAGGGGACGGCCGGTCAGAATTTGCCAACCTTCCCGGCGGCGCCTTCCTCGAGGGCCAGTGGCAAACCTCCGGCCTGGAACTGGAGGTGCGCGACCCCCAGGACGGCCTCCTGCTGGGGCGGGTGTGCACCTCCACGCCCCAGGACGTCCGGCGTGCAATCGGATACATCCACCATCATCTGCACGCCGGAGAGTGGCCGCTGCACGCCCGGCGGGAGGCGCTGGAAAGGGCGGTGCAGCTGCTGGGAGAGCAGGCCGAGCGGTTTGCCAACATCATCGCGGCAGAGAGCAGCAAGACCATCACCGAGGCCGAGCGTGAGGTGCGCCGCTGCATCGAAACGCTGCGGCTCTCCGCAGCAGCGTCCAGCACCCTTGCCGGGGAAACCCTGGGGTTTGATGACAGCACCTCCGGCGGCAACAGGATCGGCTGGTTCAGCCGCAAGCCGGTTGGCATTGTCGCAGCAATCACCCCGTTCAATGATCCGCTGAACCTGGTGGCACACAAGCTGGGCCCGGCACTGATTGGAGGCAACGGCGTCGTGCTTAAACCTTCCACGCGGACTCCCTTGACGGGGCTTGCCCTGGTCCGCTTGCTGCTCGAAGCGGGCGTCCCGCCGGGCCGGGTTGCGGTGATCGTTACCGGTCCGGGAGTGTCCGAAGCCCTGATCACCGACCCGCGGGTGGACCTGATTTCCTTCACCGGCGGCCCGGAAACCGCTGAGCGCATTGCAGCGGCGGCGGGAGCGAAAAAGATCCTGTCCGAGCTGGGCGGGAACAACGCCACCATTGTTTGCGCAGATGCCAACCTTGAAAAGGCCGCCGCGGCGGTGGTCGCAGGGGCGTTCGGGGTGGCGGGGCAGAACTGCCTGTCCGTGCAGCGTGTCTATGTGCACACCTCCCTGTTTGACCAGGTCCTGGAGCAGGTCACGGCGCGCACCAGGGCACTGAGGACAGGGCCAAAGCTTGACCGGACCACCGACGTCGGCCCGCTGATATCCAAGGCGGAGGCCCGCCGGGTGGAGGAATGGGTGGAAGAAGCCAGGAACGCCGGCGCCACCGTGCATGTGGGCGGCCGCCGCCGCGGCACCTTTTTCGAGCCCACCGTGCTGACTGACGTGCCGTCCCGGTGCAGGGTCATCAGCGACGAAGTGTTCGGGCCGGTGGTGACCCTCCTGCCGTTCATCGAGGTTTCGGACGCCATCTACGCGGCCAACGACACCGAATACGGCCTGCAGGCAGGGGTGTTTACCCAATCCATCGACCTTGCCCTGGCCATCGCCGATCGGCTGCACGTGGGAGCGGTGGTCATCAACGAGACCAGCGACGTCCGTATTGATTCCATGCCGTTTGGCGGGTTCAAGAAGTCCGGCGTTGGCCGTGAAGGCGTGCGCCACGCCGTGCATGAGATGACCGAGCCCAAGAACACCATCATCAACCTCACAGAGCCGGGACCGGGCTGGCAACAGCTTGGCGGGCCGACAGAACGGACAGCATGAGCACGCACAGCATCGCCGTCATTGCCGGTGACGGCATCGGCAAAGAAGTGGTTCCGGCAGCCATCACCTGCCTCGAGCAGATCGCCGCGATCCACGGGCTGCACCTGGAGTTCACCCACTTCGACTGGGGATCGGACTACTACCTGCGGCACGGCAGGATGATGCCGCAGCACGGGCTCGAACAGTTGGCCTCGCATGACGCGGTATTCCTGGGAGCGGTGGGCTCCCCGGGTGTTCCGGACACGGAATCATTGTGGGGACTGCTGATCCCGATCCGCCGGGAGTTCCAGCAGTACATCAACCTCCGTCCGGTCAAAACGCTCGACGGCGTGGCGTCACCGCTTGCTTCTGACAAGCCGATCGACATCCTGATCGTGCGGGAGAACAACGAGGGGGAGTACTCCGAGGTGGGCGGCCGCATGTATCGTGGCCTGCCGCACGAGACCGCTGTCCAGGAAACCATCTTCACCCGCCTGGGAGTTTCCCGTGCTGCCCACTTCGCCGCGGGGCTTGCGGCTTCGCGCACGGGCAGGCTGACCTCGGCAACCAAGAGCAACGGGATCATCCACACCATGCCGTTCTGGGACGAGGTGGTGGCCGAAACGGTCCGGGACTATCCAGGCGTGAGCGTGACGCATGAGCTGGTGGATGCGCTGGCCGCGCATCTGGTCCTCAAGCCGTGGACGCTGGATGTCATTGTGGCCTCGAACCTGCTGGGCGACATCCTCTCCGACCTGGGCAGTTCCGTGACGGGGTCCATCGGCCTGGCACCCAGCGCGAACCTCAACCCCGAGGGTGACTTTCCGTCCCTGTTCGAACCGGTCCACGGGTCGGCCCCGGACATTGCCGGGAAGGGCCTCGCCAATCCGGTGGGCCAGATATGGTCCGGGGCCATGATGCTCGAACACCTGGGCCACCCGGAGGCGGCCGCCCACCTGCAGTCCGCGTTCGAATCCGCCCTGCGCGACGGGCACGGCACCCGGGACGTCGGGGGCACCTCCTCCACCGCCGAATTCACCGCCGCTGTCCTGGCCGCCATCGACGCCCTCGCCCAGGCGGAACCGGCCCTGTGAAGAGGCTGCTTCGCAAGCGGCGCCCTGTCGTTGCTGCCCTCTATCGGGAAGGGCCTCCGCCCTTCCTTGCCGAGATTGAGGACCTTGCCGAGGTCCGGCTGGTTAAAGCCGACGAACTGGCCAAGGCACTGGATGGCGCGGATGTGCTCTACCAGTGGCACTCCTTCTCACCCGCCCTGAAGCAAAACTGGGGTGCTGCGGCGTCGCTGAAATGGGTCCACGTCTCCGCCGCCGGCGTCAGCCAGCTGCTCTTCGACGAACTCATCCTCAGCGGCATCACGTACACGAATTCCCGCGGCGTGCTCAGCCGCGCAATCGCCGAATTCGCCCTCGGCTTTGTGCTGGACATCGCCAAAGACGCCCCCGGTTCATTCCGGCTCCAGCAGCAGCAACGCTGGCAGCACCGGACCAGCCGCAAGATCCAGGGCCAGTCCGCCCTCGTGGTGGGCACCGGATCCATCGGCCGGGAAATCGCCCGGCTTTTCGGTGCCGTGGGCATGGCGGTGGACGGGGCCGGCCGTGCGGAACGGCCCGGGGACGGTGCCTTCGGCCGCATCCATTCCTCTGCAGAACTGGCTCGCGCGGTACAGGGGTACGACTATGTGGTCCTCGCAGCGCCCCTGACGGACCGGACGCGGGGCATGGTCAACCACGACGTCCTGGCCGCGATGAAACCCGACGCCAGGTTGATCAACGTCGGGCGCGGCGAGCTGGTCCACACCCAAGCACTCACGGAAGCCCTGGCGTCCGGGTCCATCGCCGGAGCCGCCCTGGACGTCGTGCACCCCGAACCCTTGCCGGAAGGACACCCGCTGTGGGGGATGGACAACGTCATCATCACCCCGCACATGAGCGGCGACACTGAGGACTACCTCGATGACCTCGGCAAACTCTTCGTGGACAACCTGGTCAGGTACCGGAACGGCGACCCCCTCCACAACATCGTGGACAAAAGCCTCGGCTTCGTCCCCACGCCCGAGCCGTCCCCGCCCGGCGGTTAGCCCGCCGAAACGGACCACGCGTAGCCGTACTGCGCAACGGCATGTCAGGATCAGGTATGCCCCACCGCCTGATGCTGCTCGACACTGCGTCCTTGTACTTCCGCGCCTTCTACGGCATGCCCGACACCATCCGCCGCCCGGACGGGATTCCTGTCAATGCAGTACGTGGCCTGCTGGACATGATCGCCAGGCTCACCACCGACTACCACGCCACGCATCTGGTGGCGTGCTGGGATGATGACTGGCGTCCGCAGTGGCGGGTGGACCTCCTCCCCACCTACAAGTCGCACCGCGTGGCCGAGGCAGTCACGGACGCGCCCGACGTCGAAGTGGTTCCGGACGCGCTGGAGGCGCAGCTGCCCATGATCCGCCGAACGCTGGAGCTTGCGGGCATCGCCGTGGTGGGCGCCGCCGAGCACGAGGCCGACGACGTCGTGGGCACCTACGCCAGTCAGGCGGACTTGCCCGTCGACGTTGTCACCGGTGACCGGGACCTCTTCCAGGTATGTGACGACGGCCGCCAGGTCCGCGTGATCTACACCGCCCGCGGCATGCGCAACCTCGAAGTGATGACCGAAGAGACCGTGGTGCGGAAGTACCGGGTGCTGCCGCAGCAGTATGCCGATTACGCCACCCTGCGCGGCGACGCTTCGGACGGGCTTCCGGGGGTCGCCGGGATCGGGGAGAAGACGGCGGCGTCCCTGCTTTTGAAGTACGGCACCCTGGAAGGGCTGCTGGAAGCGGCCGACGACGACGGCAGCGGATTGGCCGGCCCGGTGCGGGCCAAACTCGCCGCCGCCGCCGACTACCTGAAAGTAGCCCCCGCCGTCGTCCGTTTAGTGCGGAACCTGGAGCTGCCCACCCTGGAGGAAGCCGGCGCCCAGCTGCGCCCCGTCACCGGTGATGCCCGCGCCGAACTTGAACGGCTTGCCGTCGAATGGAACCTGGGCGGCTCGGTCACCCGGCTCCTTGCAGCGCTCGACCTCAGGGGACAGGCGTAGGGCAGAGCAGGAACGCCGGCCCCCGCCCGTAATTACTGCTTCCGGAGAGCCCGCCCCAGGCGTTCGGCAGCCTCTTCGAGGCGCGGCACCGCGACATCGCCGAAGGCCAGGCGAAGGTGGCGTGCGGCATCGGTGCCGGGGCCGGAAGCAAAGAACGAACCACGCTGGTACTCGATGCCCTCCGCGCTGGCAGCAGCCGCGAGGCGATCGGCGTCGATGCTTTCATCCCGCAGCCTGGGCCACAGGAACAGGCCGCCGCCGGGGACTGTGATGTCGAAGGCGCCGGGGGCCTCCCGCTCAAGCGCGTTCGCCAGGGCGGCCGCCCGCGTGCGGTACAGCTCCCTCGCCCGTCCCAGGGTGGCATCGAAGAGCTCCGGTTCGGTAAGCAGCATGTCCCCCACGACTGCCTGCACCAGCGTGGAACTGTGCGAGTCCTGCCTGCTGCGCAGCGCCACCAGGTCCTGGGCCAGGTGCTCCGGGGCCACCAGCCAGCCCAGCCGGAGTCCGGGACCGAGCGTCTTGGTGAAGGTGTTGATATGGATGACGTGGTCCGAGGTGTTGAAAGCCTCCACGCTCTCCGGACCGTCCGTGTACCAGAGCTCCCGGTAGGGGTTGTCGGCGAGGATCACGAAGCCGTACTGCTCGGCGAGCCGCACCAGCTCACCGCGTGCTTCCGCAGGCAGCCTACCCTGCGATGGGTTGTGGAAGTCCGGCACGGTATACAGCGCCGCGGGCCGGGCCCCATTCCGCAGCCGGTCCGCCAACTCCTCCACGTCCAGGCCGTTGGGCCCTACCCGGACCGGCAGGGTGTCCGCGCCGGACAGCTGCAGCCCGCGCAGGAACAGCGGAAAAATCGGGTTGTCCACCGCCACCAGGTCGCCGCGCTCCACCACGGCCTGGATGCCGAGGGACAAGCCGTGGAAGCCGCCATTGGTGATGATGATGCGTTCCACCGGAACGCCTTCACGCGCAGCGATCCACTCCCGCAGCGGTGAAATTCCTTCGGTCCGGGAGTACTGCAGGGCGGGCACGCCCGGCCGGGCAAGGACCCGGGCGGTGGCGGCGGCGAGTTGGTCCGCCGGCAGTACGCCGGGGTCCGGGATGCCGCCCAGGAGCTCGATCGCGTCCTCCCGCCGGTCCCGGAGGGTGGCGTCACCGAACCCCTGGGGTGCCGTAAAACCGGCGATCAGCGCGGGTTTGCGGGCGGGGGCGCGGAGGACGATGTGGAGTGTGGTTGAGGTCATAATGCAGCCTTTGCCAGGTTGTCGGGGGTGGAGGTGGACGCGGATTCCAGGCCGGAGACAGCGGTGGCCGGGGCCGCTCCCGGAATCGCGCCGAGAAGCGCGCGGGTGTACGGGTGCTGCGGGGCGGTGAAGACCTGGTCAACGGTGCCCTGTTCCACCGCTTTGCCCCGCCGCAGGACGGACACGGTGTCCGCGACCTGCCGCACCAGGGCCAGGTCGTGCGAAACGAAGAGATACGTCAGGCCAAGGTCCCGCTGCAGCCGGGCAAGGAGCTCCAGGATGTCCGCCTGCACGCTGACGTCCAGTGCGGAGGTGGGCTCGTCCAGGACCACGACGTCGGGACGCACCACCAGCGCACGGGCTATGGCTACGCGCTGGCGCTGGCCGCCGGACAAGTACGCCGGCCTGCGCTCCGCGGTCTCCGCCGGCAGGCCGACGGACAGCAGGGCTTCCCGGACGCGGTCATCGCGGCCGAACTTGGTTCCCACGGCGAACCGGTCCAGCGGTTCCCGGACAATCCGGCCCACCCGCCACGTCGGGTCCAGCGAGGTGAACGGGTTCTGGTACACCAGCTGCAAATGCCGGCGGACATCGCGGAGGTTGTCCCGCGACAGCCCGGAGAGGGACAGGCCTCCCACGGCGATACTGCCGGTGTCGGGCTGGTCCAGTCCCAGCAGCAGCCGGACGGCGGTGGTCTTCCCGGATCCGGATTCGCCAACCAGGGCATGGGTACGGCCGCGTTCCACGGAGAAGGACACCTTGTCCAGGGCCACCACCTCCCTGGTGCCGGCCTGGAAACGCTTGGAGATGCCGTCCACCACAATCTGCGCCTGCCCGGCGCGGGTGCTCCGGTCCAGATGCTCCGCAGCACGCTGGCTCCGGTAGCGGTCCGGGTTCAGGGCGGGAACGTCAGCCTGGAGGCTGCGGGCATAGGCGGTGCCCGGAGCGGCGAACACCTCCCGGGAGGGGCCCTGTTCCTGCAACGCCCCGTCTTTCAGGACCACCAGGGAATCGGCGCGTTCGGCGGCGATGGCCAGGTCGTGGGTGATTAGCAGGAGGCTGATGCCCAGCTCACGCCGCAGATCCCCGATCAGGTCCAGGATCAGCTTTTGGACGGTCACGTCCAGGGCGGACGTGGGCTCATCGGCCACGATCAGCGACGGCCGGGGCAGCACTGTCAGCGCTATCAGGACACGCTGGAGCATCCCGCCCGAGAGCTGGTGCGGGTAGGAATCGTAGATCCGGCGGGGATCCGGCAGGCCCACCTGCTCAAACACCTGAAGGATGGCGGCACGCCTGGCGCCCTGGTCTGTCCCGTCAAGCAGTGCGGCCGCTTCCTGCGCCTGGGCCCCGATGGTCCGGACCGGGTTCAAGGCGGAACCCGGGTCCTGGGGGATGAAGCCCAGCCGCCGGCCCCGCAGCTGCCTGAACTGCCGCTCCGGCAGTCCAAGCACCTCCTGGCCGGCCAGCCGCACACTGCCGCTTACCCGGGCGTCGCCGGGCACCAGCAACCGGAGGATCGCCTTGGCGATGGTCGACTTCCCTGATCCTGACTCGCCGATCAGCGCAAGGCTTTCGCCCCGGCCGAGGGAGAAACCGACGTTGTGCACCACCCCGTTGCCGCCGTACGCCACATTGAGGCCTTCGACGGCCAGCAGCGGCTCCGCTTCAAGTACCGGCACCGTAGTGTCCTTTCCGTTCGGGTTGAGTGCGCTCATTTGGAGTTCCGAAGCCATCGGCTGATCCGGTTGACGGCAAGCACCGTGGCCACAATGACGAGCGCGGGCGCGTAGACCAGCCAGGGCGCGGTGGGATAGGTCTTGCCGGACGCCACCAGGAGGCCCCAGTCCGACGCCGGGGGAGGATCGCCGTAGCCGAGGAAGGCAAGGGAAGCGATCACCAGGATGGATGTGCCGAACTGCAGGACTGCCAGCACCAGCACCGGGCGGTAGGCGTTCGGCAGGACATGCGTCATCAGTGCCTGTAGCCGGTTGCCGCCCGCAAGGTAGGAGGCTTCGACGAACGCTGCCTGGCGGACCCGGATGACCTCGGCACGCATCAGGCGGGCAAAAACGGCGACGGCGGACACGCCCGTGGCGATTGCTGCGTTGATGGTCTGGAAGCCCAGGGAGCTGACAATGACCACGGCAAGGAGGAAGCCGGGAATGGCCAGGAGGACATCGACGAAGCGGCCCAGCGCCGTGTCCAGCCAGCCGCCGCGGAAACCGCTGGCCAACCCGATGGCGCTGCCAAGCACCAGGCCAATGACCACCGCAACCAGGGCGCTGGTCACCGACGACGCCGTGCCGTAGACCACCCTGGCGTACTGGTCGCGGCCCAGGTAGTCCGTGCCGAACCAGTGCCCCGCGCTGGGCGCGGCAAGTTTGCTGGCCGTGTCCCCGCTGACCGGGCTGTAGGAGGTGAAGAGCCCGGGCAGCAGCGACCACAGCACCACCAGCAGGACCACGAGGAATGACAGCACCACAGTCGGCGGGATGCCGGGCCGGGTGATGCTCCCGGCACCCGCGGTGCGGAGCCGGGCAAACGTCAGGTCGGCGCTCATGCGTCCACCGCCTCTCGGATTTTGACCCTCGGGTCGAGCAACGGGGTGAGGAGATCGGCAGCGAGGTTGACGGCCACGAAGACGACCGCGGACAGCGCGACGACGGCCTGCAGGACGGGCTGGTCCTCACCGGTCACGGCGTTCTGAACCAGGGTGCCTATGCCGTCGCGCCCGAAGATTGTCTCGGTGATCACCGAGCCGCCCAACAGTTCACCAACGATCAGCGCAATCATGGCCACCGACGGCAGCGCCGACGGTTTGACCAGGTGCTTGGCGAAAAGTCGTGCCTCGGTCAGGCCCCTTGAGCGGGCCACGAGGGCATAGTCCTGGCGTGATTCGTGATCGAGGCCGGCGATCAGCACCTCGGCCAGCGGCGCGGACACCGGTATGGCCAGGGTGACCGCGGCGAAGAACGTGGCGGCGGCGCTGTTGGGGTCGGTGGTGGTGAAGGAGTGCAGCTTGAAGGCGAACAGCTCGATCAGCACCAGGCCGATCACGAAGTTGGGCACGGACAGGAACAGTGACGGCAGCGACCGCAGCAGGCCGGCCCACTTGCCTGGGGCGTGATGTGCGCCGTAGGCGATGGCCACCGCGAACACCAGGGAGATGAGCAGTGCACTGCCGGCCAGGGTGAGCGTGGAGGGCAGGGCATCACCCACCAGCTGGGCCACCGGAAGGTTGGACTGCAGCGAGAAGCCGAGTTGTCCCGTCAGGAACCGGCCCAGCGAAAGTGCAAGCTGTACTGCCACCGGCTGGTCCAGTCCGTAGAACGCCACGATCCGCTGGATGTCCGCCTCGCTGAGGCCTGACTGCGGGTCCCGGAGCGTATTGGTGATGGCGTCACCGGGCAGGACGCTGATGATCAGGAACGTCAGGACATAGGCGAGGAGGATGACGACGACGGCCTGGCCTGCCCTGGTGAGGGCAAACCGGCGGTATTCGCTGGTCACTTGGCAACCCATGCGGTGTAGAAGTTCGCGTAGGCAAGCCCATTGTACTGCACGCCCTTGACGGCGGGCGAGATGAGGTAGAGGCGCTGGACCAGCTGGTTCAGGGGGATGAAGTATCCCTGCTCCAGTACGTACTGCTGCAGTTCGCCGGCCACCTTTTCGCGGGATTCCCTGTCGGAGGCGCTGGCGATTGCGGTGGAGAGGTCGTTGAGCTTCTGGTCACTGGTACCAAGGTTGAACCAGTCTTCACCCTTGTTCTGGCTGGTCAGGACGCCGGCCACCGTGCCCACGTCGACGAAGCTCCGGGAGGTCTGGAATAGCGGCGGGCGGCTGGCCTGGATAGCCGCGTATCCTGCTACGTCCACCACCTTGAGGTTGACTTTGATCCCGATCCGCTCAAGCTGCTGCGCGATCAGTTCGTCTTCTGCCTTCGTGGAGGGGACGTAGGGATTCGGTGTCAGCGGGATTTCAAGGGTCTTCCCGTCCTTCACGCGGAAGCCATCCGCTCCGGGCTTCCAGCCGGCGTCGTCCAGCAGTTTCTTGGCGCGCTCCGGATCGAAGGCGAACGAGCTGCTGTAGTCCCCGGCTTCGGGAACATTGCCCTGGATGAAGGTTGTGGCTGCGTCCCAGTCATCCGTGTAGACCGTCTTCCGGATTTCCTCGCGGTCGATGCCGTGCTGGATGGCCTGGCGCACGCTCGCTTCGTTGGTGGGGAAGGCCTGGGTGTTGACCTGGAAACCGTCCACGAAGCCCAGGTACTTGGGCGTGCCCACCGTAAATCCCTGCGCCTTCAGCGACTCGATCTCCTGCGGTTCCACGTTGAAGGACACCTCGGCCTGGCCCGAGGCCACCGTGGACGTCCGGACAGAGGTGTCCTTGATGACCTTGTAGGTGATGGTGTCCAGGCGCGCCGGACCGGTGTGGCCGAGCGCGGAAGGTCCCCAGTTGTAGTCTTTGCGCTTCTCCAGCACGTAGCTGTCGCCCTGCTTCCAGGACTTGAGCACGAACGGCCCGCTGCCGATTTCCTGGGCGAGGTCCGCTTGCGCGTCCACCGGCAGGGCGAGCGTCTTGGGGGAGAGGAGGATGCACCCGTGGTAGGCGAGCGTCGCGATGAAGCCGAGGGCCGGGGAGGAGAAGGAGACCTTGACGGTGCTGCTGTCCGTGGCCTCGGCGCTGAGGAAGTTGCTGGATGGGAAGAGGCCTACTTTGCTGATGCCCCGGTCCGGGTCCCCCTTGGCCCAGGCGTTCAGGTTGGCCACAACGGCGGCGGCGTCCAGGGGAGTGCCGTCGGAGAACGTGACGCCCTCTTTCAGGTGCAGGACGAAGTCCTTCGCCCCGTTGAGTTCCTCCCAGCTTTCGGCGATCCACGGGCTCAGCTGGCCCCTCTCATCGACGTAGACGAGCTTGTCGGTGATCTGGCCCCAGAGGTTGCCTTCGTAGCTTGAGATGGAGGTCTTGCTGGACACCCAGCCTGTGTCATAGCCCTGGATCAGGAACGTGATGTTTCCGCCGTCCACCGGGGTGCCGGCGTCGGACGAACTGGTGGCGGACACGCCGCCGCAGGCAGTGAGCAGTGCAGAGGCGGTGATGGCGCTGACGCCGGCGATGAAGGCGCGGCGCCTGAGTGTGGTGGTATGCATGGAAAGTTCTCCTTGGAATGGTGAGTGGGCCGTGGGGCTAGATGGCTTTGCCGGGGTTCAGCAGCCCGTCGGGGTCCAAGGCTGCCTTGATGGCGTGCTGTGCGCGGCGGATTCGTGCGGAAAGTTCCAGGGCGGCCCATTCCTGTTTGATGGTTCCGACGCCGTGTTCTCCGGTGACGGTTCCGCCGAGGTCGAGGGCAACCCGCACCAAGGCTGTGGCGGCGTCCTGGAGGGAGGCCGGGGGATGTGCGGGGTCGTCGCCGGGCTTGATGTCCATGCTGATCACCGGGTGGAGGTTTCCGTCCCCGGCGTGCGAGACTGCCGAGATTTTGACCCCGAACCGGGCCTCGAGTGCAGGGAAGGATTTATAGACGCTGGGCAGCTTGGACTTGGGGACGGCGATGTCCTCCCCGATGAACCACTGGCCCTCAGGAAAGCCTCGGCCGCTGCGGCGGAGCTCCCAGAGGCGGCGGCCCGCTTCCTCGCTTTCAACGGTCACGCGGCCTCCGCGCGCCGCCAGGGCTGCCTTGAGGTCCGATGCCTGCTCCTCGATGCCGTACCCGTCGATCTCAATAAGGATCAGGGCAGCGCCGCGCTCGCTGAGCGCCGTACCGGAGTGCACATCGATATTTTCGAGGCTGGCGGTGTCGAAGAACTCGATGGCCGCCGGGCGGACGGCGGACAGCGTGATCGCGGCCAGGCCCTCGGCGCCCTCAGCGGTACTGTCGAAAAAAGCGGTGAGGGTCCTGCGGGCCACGGGAATGGGGCGAAGGCGGAGGGTTGCGCGCACCACGATGCCCAGGATGCCTTCGGAGCCTACGAACAGGGACGTCAGGTCCAGGCCGGTCACGCCTTTGATCGACCGGTGGCCTACAGAGACAAGGCTGCCGTCGGCCAGGACGACGTCGAGGGCAAGGACGGATTCGCGGGTGACGCCGTATTTGGCGCAGCGCAGGCCGCCGGCGTTCGTGGCGATGTTGCCGCCGATGGAGGAGATATCAAAGCTGGCCGGATCGGGTGCATAGAAGAGGCCGTATGGCTCAAGCCGGGCGTTCAACTCCGCGTTGATGATTCCCGGTTCCACCACGGCCACTTCGTCCAGCGGCGAAATCTCGATTACGCCGGCCATCCGTTCCGTGGAGAGCACCACCTGGTTAGCTTCGGCGGTGGCGCCGCCCGACAGCCCCGTCCCGGCGCCGCGGGGCACCACGGAGATGCCAAGCCCGGCTGCAAGGCGCACAACCTGCTGCACCTGCCGGGCGCTCGCAGGGAAAACGACGGCGGGACCGGGCTTGCCGTCGCCGGCCTCCGCCGTTTTGGCCGTCGCCGCATCAAAGCCGTAGCGGCGTGTTCCGGAGGCGGGAGCCAGCGCCTCGATGTCGGGGTGCCGGTCAACCAGTTCCCGGTAGAAGGTGTCAATGGCGCGTGCCGGTTCGACGGCGGGTGGCGCTTCGGTGTCAATGGATGTCATGCCGGGTGTTTCCTTCAGGGCGACTGGACCGGGCAAAGTGATTCCCGGTCAACGAATTCGGATATCCCGGCCTCGAAATGACTGGGGTCTGATGGAAAATTAGCGCCGTCATGGAATAGGCCGCCACTTGGCATGACGCGCGGATCAACAATTCGCAATTGCAGGACACCGTAATTAGCGTTTCGTAAAAGGGCGACACTTTTCGACGTATTGCCCTGCTGGTGACGGAATATTTACCGATATGTCTCCCTATGGCGGGGCGCGTCCAATCGTTGCGGAAGGGCTTGAAGAACCTGAATTGCGGATGGTTTGGTGAGGTAACGATCCACAGGAGAGGCCATTCCCATGACAGCCACATCAGATCTTGCTCCCCGGCGGCTCCGGGACATCTTTGGAAGTTTTGCCACCGGACTGACCGTGATTACCAGCGCCACGAAGGACGGGCCGGCCGGGTTCACGTGCCAGTCCTTCGCATCCCTTTCCCTGGATCCGGCCCTGGTGACCTTCAGCCCGGCCCGGACATCGAGCACATGGCCCGTACTGCGGAAAGCAGGTTCCTTTACGGTTAACATTCTTCCGGCAGAGCACCAGCACCTGGCCGGTCAGTTTGCCCGTTCAGGCTCGGATAAATTCGCGGGAGTGGCCTACACGCCTTCTCCGCTGGGCAATCCAATTCTGGACGACGCCCTCGCCTGGATTGACTGCGAACTCCATGCGGAATACGACGGCGGCGACCACACCATTGTGGTGGGGGCAGTCCGGCACCTGAATGCCCGCCAGGACGCAGAACCGCTCCTGTTTTTCAAAGGCCGCTATGCAGGATTGACGCCGGCGAAAAGCCTCCTCGAGGCTGCCGGCTGACGCCTGCCGCAAAAGCTGACAATTCGCAGACAAAATGAGGCTGCCATATCCGCGGGGGATATGGCAGCCTCCTTCTGTCTGCGTGCCGGAAATTCAATAGGAAATGAAGGCGACGAGTTCGCCCACGCGGTCCTCGGGGTAGTTCTTGGCGATATCGGCCTGGCTCAGGACACCCACCAGGTTGTGCCCGTCAATGACGGGAAGCCGGCGCACCTGATGGTCCTGCATGGTGCGGATGGCTTCTTCAATGGAATCGTCGGCGCCAATGGTTACCGGCTTGCCTTCACCCAGTTCACCCGCCTTGACGCTGCGCGGGTCGCCGCCTTCAGCCAGGCATTTCACCACGATGTCGCGGTCCGTCACCATGCCCTTGAGCCGGTTGTCTTCACCGCAGATGGGAAGCGAACCGACGTCAAGTTCCTTCATTTTCCGGGCGGCTGCTTCCAGGGTTTCGTTTTCACCGATGCACTCCGCGCCACCGGTCATGATTTCCCGTGCCGTTGTCATGATGGCCTCCTTCATGAATGCCGTGCCGTGTCTCTTTTGCCTGCTCAGATGGCTCTTCGGAACCCTGCCGGTACATGACGGCTCCGGAGAGCTGGCCGATAAAAAAATGCTAAGCCTACTGACTATTGATGTCCAGAGCGGTGGCGCCGCACCCCTGGTGGTGTCCGGCTGGCCGCTCTTACCTTGTTGCATCCGCGGGACCAAGTAGTAAGCTTGCTGAGCATTACTGGTAAGCATGCTGATTAACCGGATGAGGGAAGCAGGGGTAATGGGCACAGTATTCGGTGTTGCCTGGTCGCTGATGCTGACGGCCGGCGGAGCCGCCGTGGCTGCGGGCGCGCCCTTCGGCGCTGCCGGACTGGGCGGTCAGTACCTGGTCGGCCATGTCCTCCTTGGGGTGGGCATCGGCCACCTGCTGGCGATGGCGGTGCGGCTTGCTGCCCGCCGGATCATGAAAGGTGCCCGCACCCGCCCCGTTGCGGTCCAGGCACCGGAAGCCCGCATGGCCAGCGTGACAGTCCTGCCTGCCAGGCCTGCCTCCGTCCCGCCGCTCCGTGGCCGGCATGCCGCCTGAGGCGCCGGGATCCACAGGATCAGGCCCGGTCCGGCCAACGGCGGCGCGGCGGGTCCTGACAGCCATCGCGGCACTGGCAGTTGCGGGTGCCGTGGCGGCGATTGTGGTTGCCGGGGTGATGGGTTTCCGGCTGTCCGACTCTGACGAAGCCACCCTCCGCGGCTTCCAGATCCGGGTTCTGAGTATCAGCCAGGCAGCAGCGGAAAACAGGATGGACGGAGCCCTGGCCGCACTCCAGGCGCTGGAGAAGGACCTGGATGCCGCCGCACGCGATGGCCGGATTTCGGCTCCGCGCCTGCTCGGAATTGAAACAGCCCTGGCGGCAGTCCGCACGGAAATAGCCGGCCAGTTGGCGGCACCGGCCCCTGCATCCGGCACGGCCGGGCTGGTTGGACCTTCCGCGGCAGCACCCGCCAACCCCACTGTGCCCCAGACGCAGCCGGTCCAGCCGGTGCCCGGAGAGCAGGCCGTGGCGCCCCAACCGGTGCCTGTTCCGGCGGGCCAGGAGGCGGCGCTTCCGGAAGCAGCCAAGGATGCCAAGGGGAAAGGCAAGGGCCAAGGCAAGCCCTGACCAGGCGGGCAGTCACTCCGCTGCCCGGCCGCCCTCAGTGAGGGAAGGGGCGCGGAACCCGCGCAAGGGGAAGGGGGCCGGGCAGAATGGACGGGTGACTTCATCAAACCTGCGCGGCCGGCGCAACACCGCGAAAGCCTTCGACCTCGGTGCCATCGGTGCCGGCCTGGCCTTCGCAGGTTCCCTTCCGGACCTGGAGGAGGCCCTGGACACCGGGCCGGCCGCGGGCTCGGCGGTGGTGCAGGCGCCGCCCGGGACCGGAAAAACAACACTCGTCCCGCCGCTGCTCGCGAACCTCGTCTCCGGCACGGGCAGGGTTGTGGTCACCCAGCCGCGGCGGGTGGCGGCACGTTCCGCTGCCCGGCGGCTCTCCGCCCTGGACGCCAGCCGGCTTGGCGGCCGCGTGGGATACACCGTGCGCGGCGAACGGGAGGCGGGTTCCGACACCCTCGTCGAGTTCGTGACGCCCGGCATCCTCCTGCGCCGCCTGCTGGCCGACCCCGGCCTTGACGGCGTTGCCGCCGTCGTCCTGGACGAAGTCCACGAGCGCGGGCTGGAGACGGACCTGCTGATCGGCATGCTCGCCGAAGTCCGCCAGCTGCGCAGCGACCTTACCGTCGTGGCCATGTCGGCAACCCTCGATGCTCCCCGCTTCGCCGCCCTGCTGGGGGAGCCCGACGGCGGTCCCGCGGCTCCCGTCGTCGACTGCCCGTCCGTGCTCCATCTGTTGGATGTCCAGTGGGAACCTGCCCCGGGCCCGCGGCTGGACACCAGGGGAGTGGCCCGCAGCTTCCTGGACCACCTCGTGGAAACAGCGGCACGCGTCTACGCCGGCGCCCTGGCCGGGGACGGCTCCGTGGATGCCCTGGTTTTCGTCCCCGGCGCCCGCGAAGTCTCGCAGGTGGCAGCAGGTCTCCGCGTCCGGCTGGGGGAAGGCATCGATGTGCTCGAGCTGCATGGCCAGGTAGGTGCCGCGGAGCAGGACCGCGCAGTGTCCGGACGGCGGCCGGGGGACAATGCCCGGATTATCGTTTCAACCGATCTGGCGGAGTCCTCGCTGACCGTCCCGGGCGTCCGGCTGGTCATCGATTCCGGGCTAACCCGGGAGCCGCGGCGGGATGCCGGCCGTGGCATGAGCGGCCTGGTAACGGTCTCCTGCTCCCGGGCATCGGCGGATCAACGCGCAGGCCGGGCGGCCCGCCAAGGTCCGGGCACCGTGGTCCGCTGCTACACGCAGCAGGCGTATGGGGCAGCGCCGGCCCATGTCACGCCCGAAATCAAGGTGGCGGACCTGGCCGGCGCAGCATTGACGCTGGCATGCTGGGGATCGCCGGGTGGCGAAGGGCTCGCCCTGCCGGACATGCCGCCGCGGCAGGCTTTGGATGACGCCGTCGAGGTCCTCAGGGAACTGGGTGCCGTGTCAGCAGACGGCCACGCCACCGCTACGGGGCGCACCCTCGCCGGAATTCCTGCCGATCCGAGGCTTGCCCGCGCCCTGCTGGACGGCGAGGCAACCATCGGTGCCCGGGCGGCGGCAGAGGTGGTGGCCGCAGTTGCCGGAGACCACCGTGCTCCCGGCGCTGACCTTCCGCGGCTGTTGTCCCAGCTTCGTGGCGATTCCGGGCCGGCGGGCCGGCGCTGGGCGGACGAGTCAAAGCGGTTGCGGGCCCTGGCCCGGGAAGCGGGAAACCCCGCGCCCCCTGGAGTTCCCACCTCGGCAGTTCCCGCCCCGGGGCCGGCCGGCACCGAGGCGGTGGGTGCCGTCGTCGCCCTGGCCTTTCCGGACCGGGTGGCCCGGCTCGTGCCCGGTGACGGGCCTGCACGGTACCTGCTGTCGTCCGGGACGCGTGCCGGCCTGCCGGCGGGAAGCAGCCTGTCCGGGTACGAATGGCTGGCCGTGGCCGAAGTGTCGCGGGCGGAGGGCAGGGACTCGGCTGGCACCGGCGCCGTCATCCGGACGGCTGCACCGCTCAACGCCGAGCTCGCCCAGGCAGCCGCCTCGCACCTCCTGGCGGAAACGGTCGAGGCGCAGTTCGTCCAGGGACGTGTTACGGCACGGAAAGTCCGGCGCCTGGGTGCGATCGTGCTCGCAGACACCCCTGTCCGTCCCTCACCCGCCGAAGGCAAGGCGGCCGTGGCCGGAGCCCTGCACAAGGAGGGCCTTGCCGTCCTGGAATGGTCGACGGCGGCCGACGCCTTACGCCGCCGTCTGGCCTTCCTGCACCGGGAGCTGGGCGGGCCGTGGCCCGACGTCTCGGACGCCGCCCTCCTGCTGCGCCTGGACGACTGGCTGGGTCCGGAACTTGAAAGCCTTGCGGCGGGAGGCGCCGTCGCGGCGTTGGACCTCACCCAGCCGCTGCGGCGCCTGCTGCCCTGGCCGGAGGCCGGACGGCTGGATGAGCTGGCCCCGGAATGGCTGGAGGTTCCCAGCGGCTCACGGATCAGGATTGACTACCCCCATCACGACGACGACACCGCGCCGCCTGTGGTGGCCGTCAAGCTGCAGGAATGTTTCGGCCTGGCGGATTCGCCCCGGCTGGTGAACGGCACGGTTCCGGTCCTGTTCCACCTGCTGTCCCCGGCCCGGCGCCCGCTGGCCGTGACCGGTGACCTCACGTCCTTTTGGTCCGGTCCCTATGCCCAGGTCCGGGCAGAGATGCGCGGCCGCTATCCCAAGCACCCGTGGCCGGAGGATCCCTGGACTGCCCCCGCCACAGCACGGGCCAAGCAGCGCAGCTAGGGTCCTTCCGGGCACATGCCACGAGGCTCCGGCGGCTGCGTGAGAACTCCGATACACACCTGAAACGTCGCGTCGACGTGCTGAAACATGCCTTGGCTACGCTCGGTGGTACGTGGACAGCGTGGTCCATACCCCACATGGAAGGACATACCGATGTTTCTCTTTAACCTTTTGCTCGACGGCCGGCGCAGCGACGACAACCGGTCCTGCAACGGCGGCAGCGGGAAGAACGATTTTCCCGAAGGCCGGCTCACCTCCACAGCGTGGGAGGGCTGGTGGCACGAGGAAGCAGCGTAACCGGATGGAGCCGGGCGGGCGGGCCTAGCGGGCGGACCGGATAAAGTCGGCCACCGGAGCGGCCAGCGAGGCCCCGATCTCACCCGCCGGCCGTTTCGCACCTGCGACGGCGAAGGAATGGTCGCCGCCGTCCATCCACTGCAGTACCGCGGACGGCCCGATGCGTGACACGACGTCCTGCAGGATTTCCGGCGTGGCAAACGTGTCGCGGGTGCCCTGCAGGAACAACATGGGCGTGGTCATCCCGTAGAGGTGTTCGTCCCGCAGTTTCTCCGGCTTTCCGGGCGGGTGCAGCGGGTACCCGAGGTAGATCAGTCCCGCAGCAGCCATCCCTTCGGACACTGCCATGGACGCCATCCGGCCGCCGAATGATTTGCCTGCCGCCCACAGGGGGCCGGAGTCCCCGTGGGTTGCTGCGCGTTCCGCAGCAGCTGCCATCGCCGCATTCCAGGTGGCAATGGCGGCCGGCGGGCGGTCCGGGAACCGCCGCCCGGCTTCACGGTAGGGGAAGTTGAAGCGCAGCGTTGCCAGGCCCAGGGAGTTCAGTGCATCCGTGAACCCGCGCAGGAAGGGGTGCTCCATTCCAGCGCCGGCACCGTGGGCGACCACCACTGTGGCCCAGGGATTGTCCGGGCGGGCATAAGCGGCGGAGACGGTGACCTCGCCAACGGCAAGCGGAATGTCTGATTCTTCGGCGGGCATGTCTCCATCATGCCGCAGGGACGTCCGGAAATGTGCCGGCATCCGGACGGCGGGGTGTACGTTGTCCCCATGGCGAGCGAACAGACAAAAATCACGGTTCCGGGCCCCCACGGCGAGCGCGAGATGCGCATTTCGAGCCCCAGCAGGGTCCTGTGGCCGGACCTCGGCCTCACCAAGCTGGACCTGGCCCAGTACCTTTGCGCTGTTGGCGAGGCGTTCATTGCCGCGAACGGTGACCGACCCGTGGCGCTGCAGAGGTACTCGGACAACGTGGACGGCGAGCAGTTCTTCTCAAAGAACCCGCCCAAGGGGACCCCTGAATTCATGCGCTCAGTGAAAGTGGTCTTCCCGAGCGCCCGTTCGCATCCCATGCTCGTCCTGGATGAACCGGCAGCCGCCGTGTGGGCTGCGCAGATGAACACCGTGGTGTTCCATCCCTGGCCGTCCCGGGCCGGAAACCCGGATAACCCGGACCAGCTGCGCATCGACCTGGACCCGCAGCCCGGGACGGATTTTGATGATGCGGTTCCCGCGGCCCTGGTGCTGAAGGAGGTCCTGGCCGAGGCCGGACTCGAGTGCTTCATCAAGACCTCGGGAAACCGCGGCCTCCACGTCTACGCACCCATCGAGCCCACCCGGGAATTCCTGGATGTCCGGCACGCCGTGATTGCCGCCGCCCGGGAGGTGGAGCGGCGGATGCCGGAGAAGGTGACCACCGCCTGGTGGAAGGAAGAGCGGGGCCAGCGGATTTTCCTCGACTTCAACCAGGCCAACCGGGACCGCACCATCGCCGGCGCCTATAGTCCCCGGGCTTTGCCGCACGCCCCGGTGTCCTGCCCCATCACGTGGGATGAGCTGGAGAACGCCGATCCCAAAAACTTCACCATCCTGACCGTCCCCGAAAGGCTCCGGACCACCGGGGACCCCTGGGCCGGCTTCCACAAGAATCCGGGCAGCATTGACACACTGCTCAAGTGGTGGGAGCGGGACAGCAAAGCCGGCCTGGGTGAGCTGCCGTTTCCGCCGGACTACCCCAAAATGCCGGGGGAACCGCCGCGGGTCCAGCCGAGCCGGGCAAAGAAGCAGGACTGACCGGACGCCGGGCCCGGCCGAAACCTATTCGAAGCGGGAGGGGTCGCCGGCACCTTGCCGGACCACCTCGGCCACGCCGCTGGAAAAGTCCACCACCGTGGTGGGCTCCGCGCCGCAGTCGCCGGCATCGATCACGGCGTCCACCTGGTGGTCCAGCCGTTCCTTGATGTCCCACCCCTGGGTCAGCGGGTCTTCCTCGTCGGGCAGCAGCAGGGTGCTGGACAACAGGGGTTCGCCGAGCTCGGCCAGCAGCGCCGACACCACCCGGTTGTCCGGGATCCTGACGCCGACGGTCTTTTTCTTGGGATGCAGCAGGCGTTTGGGGACTTCCCGGGTGGCCGGAAGAATGAACGTGTAGCTTCCGGGCGTGACCGACTTGATGCTGCGGAATACCTCATTGCCGATGTTCACGAACTGGCCCAGCTGGGCGAAGTCCCGGCACACCAGGGTGAAGTGGTGCTTGTCATCGAGCCGGCGGATGCTCCTGATCCGGTCCAGGGCATCCTTGTTCCCCAGCTGCGCGCCCAGCGCATAGCAGGAGTCCGTGGGGTAGGCGATCAGCCCGCCGTCGAGCAGGATGCGGACCGCCTGGGCAATTGCCCGGGGCTGGGGGTCCTGGGGATGAACGTCGAAGTATCTGGCCATGCCCCCGAGCCTACGTTCCGAAGGTGCCACCCCGCACGTCAAAACCCCCTACCAGCGCGCCCTTCTTTGGGGCAGGATGTTGTCTGGTCCATGTCAGTCCCCACAGCAAGGAGAACAAGCCATGCCAACTGTCCTCAATCCGTACCTCAGCTTCCGGGACAACGCCCGTGAGGCGATGAACTTCTACCAGTCAGTGTTCGGCGGGGAGCTGCGGGTCAGCACCTTCGGGGAGTACCAAGCCAGCGAGGATCCCGCGGAAGCAGACAAGATCATGCACGGCATGCTGACCACCCCGCAGGGCCTGGTCCTGATGGGGGCCGACACCCCCAACGGCATGGAGTACAGCCAGGGTTCAGCCATCTCCATCTCCCTCAGCGGCGAGGACGAGTCGGAACTCCGCGGCTATTACGACAAGCTGAGCGGCGACGGCGGGTCGGTCACGGTTCCGTTGGAAAAGTCCCCCTGGGGTGACATCTTCGGAATGTGCACGGACCGCTACGGCGTTGCCTGGCTGGTCAACGTCAACGCTGCGCAGGGCACCACGGGCGCGCCCTGATGCTGCCGGACGCGCCCGATTGATGACGGGCTTAGCCCTGTTTTGACGCCACGAAGTAGGCGTTGAACGGGTCTTCGTCCAGGTCCACCGCCCGGACGTCCTGGAATCCGGCGTCCCTGACCAGCCTTTCGGCCTGCTGGACGCCCCACACGGTCCCCAGCCCGTCGCCGCCCTGGGACAGTGAAACGGACATGCAGTGGGTGGTGGAGATGGCGTAGAGGAAGGCAGCCCAGGGCAGGTCGATGTTGTCCTCGAGGTCGCTGGAGGCCTTCATGTCCACCATCAGGAAGGTCCCGCCCGGCTTCAGTGCCTCCCAGATATTGCGGAGCACGGCGGCCGGGTGGGCCTGGTCGTGGACGGCGTCGAAAACGGTGACCAGGTCCAGTTCTTCCCGGAGGTCCAGGGCGGCTGCGTCGCGCAGCTCGAACCGGACGTTGGGCAGGCCCAGCCGCTCCGCCTCGGCCCGCCCGGCGTCAAGGGCTTCCGCGAAAAAGTCGTAGCCCACGAAGCTGCTGGCGGGAAAGGCCTGCGCCATCAGGTTCACCGCATGGCCCGCACCGCAGCCGATATCGGCCACCCGGATGCCGGCGCGCAGGTCGTCAATCCTGCCGGACAGCGGAAGGATGGTGTCCACCAGCGAGGCATCATGGACCGAGGCGCTGTCTGCCGCTTGGATCTGGACGAAGCCCGGGTAGTCGGAGTAGTCCAGGCCGCCGCCCGTACGGAATTTCTCCACCACCTTGCCGGCCACCTCGCCCATCAACGTTACGTACGTGAGCGTCCGCGCAAGGTTGGCCACTCCCGGTCCGCTGACGGATGGGGCGATGTCCCGCCGCAGGAAGTACGTCTTCGCACCGGGCTCGTAATCGATGAAGCGTGCAGTCACCATGCCGCCCAGCCACTCGCGGACGTAGCGCTCATTCAGCCCGGCCGCGTCGGCGATC
>NZ_JARHXQ010000338.1:0-1290 GCF_029222765.1 Arthrobacter sp. Cr_A7
TCTGCGGCAAAAACATCGCCGTGACCAAGGGCTCCACGCAGCAGCTCAAGCACCTGCCGAACGTCTCGCTGTGGACCTGTGAGGAAAAGGGCCAGCCGGCGATCAACGCCATCACGCTGCCCAACGTCCAGGAATCCCTCACGCAGCTGGACTCCAAGCGGATCGATGGCGTCTTCTACGATGCCAGTGCCCTGGCCTGGGCCAACGCGCAGCAGCCGAACCACTTCACCATCCTCGAACCAAGGATGGATACCCGCACGAACACCACCGTCGCCATGGGCTTGAAGAAGGGATCGCCGTTGACACCGGCCCTGCAGGCAGCCATCCAGTCCGTCCTGGAAACCCCGGAATACAAGGAGTCCCTGGAGTACTGGGGCCTGGGCGAATCAGTCATCACTGAAGCCGCGATCCGCTAGTGGGTGACCCGATGTTGAAAACGATTCCCCAAGGAAGTGGAACCACAATGACCGGGCTGGACTCAGCGCTCAAGCCCCGCCTCAAGCGGCGCGGCACCTTTGAGTATGTTGCCTGGGTGATGTGCAGCCTGATCGGCGTCGGCGTCCTGTTCTCGGTGTCAACGAACCCGAACTTCAAGTGGGGCGTCGTTGCCCAGTACTTCACGCATGAATCGATCCTGCGCGGGTTGATGCTCACGCTCTTCCTGACCTTTGCCAGCATGGCCCTGGGAACCCTGCTGGGCCTGGGCCTGGCGATCATGCGCGGCTCGAGCATCAAGCCGATCGCGGCCACCGCGGCTGTCTACATCACGATTTTCCGTGGCACCCCGGTCCTGGTGCAGCTGATCTTCTGGTTCAACGTTGCCGCGCTGTATCCGGACCTGTTCATCGGGATCCCGTTCACGAACATCGGCACCGCGATCGACACCAACGCAATCATGGCGCCTATCACCGCAGCCCTGGTCGGGCTGACGCTGAACGAGGGCGCCTACATGGCCGAGATCGTCCGCGGCGGGTTCTCCTCCGTGGGCAAGGGCCAGATCGAGGCAGCCGATTCGCTGGGCATGAGCGGGGCGATGAAGATGCGCAAGGTCATCATCCCGCAGGCGATGCCCTCGATCATCCCCGCCACCGGCAACCAGGTGATCGGCATGTTCAAAGGCACGTCCCTGGTCAGCGTCCTGGGCGTTGCCGAGCTGCTTCAAAGCGCGCAGCTGATCTACGCCCGCACCTACGAGACCATTCCGCTGCTGCTCGTTGCCAGCATCTGGTACCTGGTGATGACCCTGCTGCTGAGCTACCCGCAGTCAAAGCTCGAGCAGAAGTATTCCCG
>NZ_JARHXQ010000339.1:0-5377 GCF_029222765.1 Arthrobacter sp. Cr_A7
TGAAGACTGTTCCTGCAAACGGAGGAGCCCTCGGCCCGGCAGCCCGGGAAGCATCCATCCAGCGGCTCCGGGACACCTCCCAGCCTGGCCAGGAACTGGACATCCTCATTGTCGGCGGCGGCATCGTCGGCACGGGAGTGGCCCTCGACGCCGTGACCCGCGGGTTGAGCGTCGGCATTGTTGAAGCGAGCGACTGGGCAGCCGGCACGTCCTCGCGGTCTTCCAAACTCATCCACGGCGGGCTGCGCTACCTCGAAATGCTCGACTTCGGGCTGGTCAAGGAAGCCCTGCAGGAACGCGGGCTGCTGCTCTCCGAGCTGGCGCCCCACCTCGCCCGCCCGGTGCCCTTCCTTTACCCGCTGACCAAGCCCTTCATCGAGCGGCCCTACGTGGGCGCGGGCATCGCGCTGTACGACGCCATGTCGATTTCCAGCGGCCACAGCCGCGGTGTTCCCTTCCACAAACACCTCACGAGACGCGGCACCCTGCGGGCCGCCCCGAGCCTGAAAAACGATGCCTTCGTGGGGTCCATCCGGTACTACGACGGCCAGGTGGATGACGCCAAGTACGTTGCCAACCTCATCCGGACTGCTGCCTACTACGGTGCACACGCCGTGAACCAGATGGCCGTGGTGGACTTCCTGCGCGAGGGCGAACGCGTGGTGGGAGCCAAGGTGGTCAACCGCGAGGACGGAACGGAGTTCAACATCCGCGCCAAGCAGGTCATCAACGCCACCGGGGTCTGGACGGATGAAACCCAGGCCATGGTGACGGATCGCGGCCAGCTGAAGGTCCGGGCATCCAAGGGCATCCACCTGGTGGTGCCGCGGGACCGGTTCCAGTCCACCGTGGGGCTGATCCTGCGGACCGAGAAGTCCGTGCTGTTCGTCATCCCCTGGGGCCGGCACTGGATCATCGGAACAACCGACACCGACTGGAACCTGGACAAAGCCCACCCCGCGGCGTCCAGCAAGGACATCGACTACATCCTTGAGCACGTCAACCAGGTCCTCAAGCGGCCGCTCACCCGGGAAGACGTAGAGGGCGTGTATGCCGGGTTGCGGCCCCTGCTCGCCGGCGAAAACGACTCCACCGCCAAGCTTTCCCGCGAACACGTGGTGGCCCACCCCGTCCCCGGCCTCGTGGTGGTGGCCGGCGGAAAGTGGACCACCTACCGGGTCATGGCCAAGGACGCCGTGGACGAGGCAACCCGCACCATGGACGAACGGGTTCCGCCCAGCTGCACGGAAACCATCCCGCTGCTCGGTGCCGAGGGCTTCAGGGCCGCCTGGAACCGGCGCAACCGCACCGCGGAGGAATCCGCTGTGCACGTGGCCAGGATCGAACACCTGCTCAACCGGTACGGTTCCATGACGCCCGAGGTGCTGGCCATCATCGAAGAGGACCCGTCCCTGGCAGAACCGATCCCGGGCGCGGACGACTATCTCCAGGCCGAGGCCGTCTACGCCGCCACCCATGAGGGTGCCCGCCACGTCCATGACGTCCTGACCAGGAGGACCAGGATCTCCATCGAGGCCTGGGACCGGGGTGTGTCCGCCGTTCCGGTTGTCGCTAAACTGGTGGGTGACGTCCTTGGCTGGAGCGACGCACAGCGTGAAAATGAGGTCCGGCACTACATTGCGCGTGTAGAGGCCGAACGCCTCAGCCAGCAACAGCCGGACGACGAATCCGCAGACGCCGCCCGCCTGGGCGTGGAAGACATCGTGCCCTTGCGCTGAGGGGCTGATAGCCCAGCACTGCTGACCGAAGGGATACGCCTTGGCGGAACCACTTGACCCGTATGATGCCGACCTCACCACCCCCGAGATGGTGATCCTGGAACTGGAGGCATCCGATAAGGCCGACGCCGCCACGCAGCTGGCAGAGCGGCTGTTCGCCGCCGGGCGCGTCTCGGACCTGGAGGGGTTCCTCAAACACGTCAACGCCCGGGAACACCAGCTGGCCACCGGACTGCCGGGCGGCATAGGGCTGCCGCATGCCCGCAGCGAGTTCGTCTCCCGCACGTCAATCGCCGTAGGAATCGCCAAGTACGGCCACGCGCTGGACTTCGGGGCGGCGGACGGCCCCGCCACCGTGATCCTGCTCATCGCCACCCCGGCCAGTTCGTTCTCCGACCATCTTGAGGTCCTGGCAACCCTTGCCCGGTCGCTGTCCAAGGAATCGTTCCGCGAGTCACTGCGCCGCGCCTACGACGCCGAGGTCATCGCCGAACTCATCAATTCCAGCCTGGTGTTCTTCGACCACTGAGCCGGTACCGGGCCGGCCAAGGGTACCTTCCAGGGCCGGCGTTTAGTTGTTCTACAGAAGTACGAAGTACGGTTAAGACGTGTGGAAAACTGCCCTTAAGCCCCGATGGATCGCAGGCTTCGTCTTCGCGATCGCCATTTCCGGGGTCTTCGTGCTGCTCAGCCAGTGGCAGTTCGGGCGCTCCACATCGCCCGAGGTGCCGGTCAACCCCGCCACCGAGCAGGTCCAGCCGCTGACGGACACCCTGCAGCCGGGCGAATTCTTCCACGGAACCGACGCCGACCAGATGGTCAGCGCCCAGGGCACCTATGACCCGGACAAGCAGGTCCTGGTCCCGGGACGGCTGCACGGCGGAAAAACCGGCTACTGGGTGGTCTCCGCCTTCGCCGTCGACGGAGCCCCGCCACTGAGCGGCGCCGCCGCCTCGCCCCGGACGTGGATCCCCGTGGCCCGCGGCTGGGTGGCGGAACCCGGTGACGCGGCAGCACCGCCGTCGGGCCTTATCGAACTGACCGGACGGCTCCTGCCATCCGAAGCCCCGCTCCCAGGGGAGGCACCCTCACCCGGGGAGGCCACCGCCGTCTCGGTGGCGGAACTGATCAACTACTGGGAAGTCAGCAGCTACCCGGGCTTCGTAGCCGCCACCGCCGAGGTGGCCGGGGGAGCCGACGTCAGCCCCGCCGCGGTGCCAGGCGACCTCCTGCCACTGAACATCGGCCCCCAGCCCCCCGCACAGCAGATCAACTGGCTCAACCTCTTCTACTCCCTGGAATGGGTAGTGTTCGCCGGCTTCGCCCTCTTCATCTGGTGGCGGCTGGTCAAGGACGACTACCACCGGGACCTCGAGGACATCCTTGACGAAGAGCACGACGCCATCTCCCCTGAGCAGCCCCAGCACCCTGAACAGAACCAGCAAAAGGTACAGCCATGATCGATCCAAAACCGGCCACCCCCACGCAGGCCACCGGCAAAACGGCCGGCAAGAAGCGCCGCTTCGGCGGTACCGAGGCCCAGATCCGCTCAGCCCTGAAGTTCTACAAGGTCCTGGCCTACCTCACCGGTGCCATGCTGCTGCTGCTCTGCGCCGAGCTGATCGCCCGCTACGGCTTCGGGCAGTACCTGTTCGCGGGCGGCACCAACGCGGTCACCGGCCAGCCCTTCGGCTTCGGCTTTGCGGACGCTGAACCCCACGGTGTGCTGGGCGGGGTCAATCTGTCCGTCGCAGTCCTCATCGTGCACGGCTGGATGTACGTGGTGTACCTGATCTCCAACTTCCGGCTGTGGTCGCTCATGCGTTGGCCGTTCCTCAAGCTGATCCTGCTGGCGCTGGGCGGCGTGGTTCCGTTCCTGTCCTTCATCGTGGAGAAGAAGTTCCACGCCGAGGTGGAGGCCGAGCTCGCAGCCAACCCGCAGGCGCCGCAGCGCTACTGAACCGCGGTCCCGCGTCGGGGCGCCTTCCCGGGGCCGCCAACGTTTGGTGCGTCACAGCGCGGCCTCTCAAGGTGCGCCGGTGCAACGGCGCAAAGTAGGCTATTACGGTGACTACTCCCACTGCATCCCAGACTTCCCAGAAGCCGGTGCTGGTTGTTGACTACGGTGCCCAGTACGCGCAGCTGATTGCCCGCCGCGTCCGGGAAGCAAATGTGTATTCGGAAGTGGTTCCGCATACCTATTCCACCGAGCAGCTCCTCGCCAAGAACCCCGCCGCCATCATCCTGTCCGGCGGCCCGTCCAGCGTTTACGCCGACGGCGCTCCGAGCGTGGGTGCCGACCTTTTTGAAGCCGGCGTTCCCGTCTTCGGCATCTGCTACGGCTTCCAGGCCATGGCCAACGCCCTCGGCGGCAAGGTGGACAAGACCGGGCTGCGGGAGTACGGCTCCACGGAAACCACCATCCTGGGCGAGGGACGTTCCGTCCTTGAGGGCATGCCCCAGCACCAGAACACATGGATGAGCCACGGCGATTCCGTCCACGAGGCGCCGGAGGGATTTGAAGTCCTTGCGACGACGGCGGGCGCCGAAGTGGCTGCCTTCGCCAACGAGGAAAAGGGCCTGTTCGGCGTGCAGTGGCACCCGGAGGTCAAGCACTCCGCCTATGGCCAGCAGGTCCTTGAGAACTTCCTTTTCAAGGGCGCCAAAATTGAACCCAACTGGACCACCGGCAACATCCTCGAGGAGCAGGTGGAGCGGATCCGGAAGCAGATTGGCGACGCCCGCGTCATCTGCGGCCTTTCCGGCGGCGTGGATTCCGCCGTCGCAGCAGCCCTCGTCCAGCGCGCCGTTGGTGACCAGCTCACCTGTGTCTTTGTGGACCACGGCCTGCTGCGTGAAGGCGAAGCCGAGCAGGTGGAGCGCGACTTTGTTGCCGCCACCGGCGTGAAGCTGTACGTCGCGAACGAGCAGGAACGCTTCCTGTCCGCCCTCGCAGGCGTCAGCGACCCGGAAACCAAGCGCAAGATCATCGGCCGCGAGTTCATCCGCGCGTTCGAAGAAGCGGAACTGGCCATCATCGCCGAGGCCGCCGCGCACGGCGAAAAGATTAAGTTCCTGGTCCAGGGCACCCTGTACCCGGACGTCGTCGAATCCGGCGGCGGCGAAGGGGCAGCCAACATCAAGAGCCACCACAACGTGGGCGGCCTTCCCGAGGACCTCCAGTTCGAACTCGTGGAACCCCTGCGCGCCCTCTTCAAGGACGAGGTCCGCGCCGTCGGTGCCCAGCTCGGCCTGCCGCAGGAAATCGTCGGACGCCAGCCCTTCCCCGGCCCCGGCCTGGGAATCCGCATCGTCGGTGAAGTCACCAAGGAGCGGCTGGACCTGCTGCGCAAGGCGGACGCCATCGCCCGCGCCGAACTGACCGCCGCCGGCCTGGACAACGAAGTGTGGCAGATGCCCGTGGTCCTGCTGGCGGACGTCCGCAGCGTCGGCGTCATGGGCGACGGCCGCACCTACGGCCACCCCATCGTCCTCCGCCCGGTCTCCTCCGAGGACGCCATGACGGCTGACTGGTCACGCCTTCCCTACGAGCTCCTGGCCAGGATCTCGAACCGGATCACCAACGAGGTGGAAGGCGTCAACCGCGTGGTGCTCGATGTCACCAGCAAGCCGCCGGG
>NZ_JARHXQ010000033.1:0-3202 GCF_029222765.1 Arthrobacter sp. Cr_A7
ACGGGGACCTCCCGCATCGCTGACCACTCTTCGGCGGGTTCAGGCCCGCTGGAGAGGGCTACGGCGTACCCCTCAGGAACCGGTGCCGAGGCGAATCCCATGTTGGCGAGGACCAGAACGTCCCCATTGTGGAAGGCCAGCAGGCCGCTGTCCGGCGCATGGACATCAGCCCATGTCACGGCGCCCCGGCCAAGTTTGTTGGCGGAACGGAAGGCAAGGGCGGCCCGGTAAAGCTCAAGCGTGGAGCCTTCCACGCCGTCCTGCCGGTCGGCAGCCAGGGGCCCGAAGCTTTCGGGTTGGGGGAGCCACGGCTGCGGCGCCTGTCCGTTGCGCGGGTCCGAGAACCCGTAGCCCGGCAGGTTGCCGGACCAGGGGAGCGGCACCCGGCAGCCGTCCCGCCCGATTTCAGCACCCCGTGTCCGGAAAAAAGTGGGGTCCTGCCGGGCGGCGGCCGGCAGTGTGGTGTGTTCCGGCAGGCCCAGTTCCTCACCCTGGTACAGGTAGGCGGAACCGGGCAAGGCCAGCGAAACCAGGGTGGCAGCGCGGGCACGGGCCAGTCCCAGGGCGGCATCCGGCTGCTCGTCATCCGCGGCGATGCCCTTGGGAAAGGTTGTGGGATCGGTCAGCCCGAAGCGGGTGGGATGGCGGACTGTGTCATGGTTGCTGAGGACCCAGGTGCAGGGCGCGCCGACGGACGCTGCGGCTGCAAGGGAGGCTTCCACAGCCTCGGCCAGGCGTTCAGCGTCCCAGCCGGCCAGCAGGAAATCGAAATTGAATGCCTGCTGCATCTCGTCGGGCCGGACGTAGAGTGCCAGCCGTTCCGCCGGCTCCACCCAGGCTTCCGCCACCATCATCCGGTCGCCAGCGTACCCTGCCAGGACCCTGTGCCAGTCACGGTAGATCTCGTGCACCCCGTCCTGGTCGAAAAACGGCGACGGCGGGTACACCGGAGACACAGCACGGTGCGGTTCTTCGGCGTCGGTATGGGCGCCGGGCGCGTCGCCGGGTGGTGTTGCACCAGGGCGCGTGCCGGCGGTGCCTTCCACCATGGCAGCCACCCCGTCCCAGTCGGGCAGACCTTTTTCCTTGACCATGCCATGGGCTACGTCCACCCTGAAGCCGTCCACGCCCCGGTCCAGCCAGAAACGGAGAACTGACCGCATCTCTTCCTGTACCTCGGGGTTTTCCCAGTTCAGGTCCGGCTGTTTGGTATCAAACAGGTGCAGGTACCACTCGCCGGGGGAGCCGTCAGCGCCCCGGACCCTGCTCCAGGCCGGCCCGCCGAAAATCGACCGCCAGTTGTTCGGTGCCCGGTTGCCGTCCCCCGACCCGGGAACCTCGTCCTTGCCAGGGCGGAAGATGTAGCGCTCCCGTTCCGGTGACCCCGGCAGCGAAGCCAGGGCCTCCTGGAACCATACGTGTTCATCGGAGGTGTGGTTGGGAACCAGGTCGACGATGACCTTCAGGTTCCTGTTGTGAGCATCCTGCAACATGGCGTCGAAGTCGGCCAGCGAGCCGAACAGCGGGTCCACCTGGCGGTAGTCCGCGACGTCGTACCCGCCGTCGGCCTGCGGCGACTTGTAGAACGGGGACAGCCAGATCGCGTCCACCCCCAGGCGTTCCAGGTAGGGAAGGCGGGCCACTATGCCGCGCAGATCGCCCATTCCGTCGCCGTTTCCATCGGCGAAGGACCGCGGGTAAATCTGGTAGACAACAGCGTCCGCCCACCATTCGGAACGGGCCGGGGCGGCGGCAGGAACGCTCAGGTTGGACATTTGGTTCCTCTCAGATAACTTTTTGATGTAAACGCTTGCATTACCCGCAGTCACATTACTAGTGTGATGGTCACCACAACAACCTCACCAAACGAGCGCACTGTCGACTTACTTGTCACTCAGCGAGGAGCTTCAAGCTAATGAAAACCCCTAGATTCCTTCTTCCGGCTGCCACTGCCGGCGTCCTTGCCCTGACCTTGTCCGCCTGTGGCGGCGGAGGCGGCGGCGGGACCACGGGTGGCGGTGGGACCGACGCCGAAGCAAACCTGGACAGCCGGGGCCCCATCACCTACGTACAGGGCAAGGACAACAGCAACGTGGTGCGTCCGCTGATCGAAAAGTGGAACGCTGCCCACCCCGACGAGAAGGTCACGTTCAAGGAACAGACCGACCAGGCCGACCAGCAGCACGATGACCTTGTGCAGAACTTCCAGGCCAAGAACGCGGATTACGACGTTGCCAGCGTGGATGTTGTGTGGACTGCTGAGTTCGCAGCCAAGGGGTGGCTGCAGCCGCTCAAGGACAAGATGGCTGTGGAGACCGAGGGCATGCTCGAACCCACCGTTGAGGCCGGTTCCTACAAGGGCACCCTCTACGCGGCTCCGGTCTCCTCCGATGGCGGCATCCTCTACTACCGCAAGGACCTGGTGCCCGAGGCGCCCAAGACCTGGGCCGAGATGATGGAGATGTGCTCCATTGCCAAGGAAAACAACATCGGGTGCTACTCAGGCCAGTTCAAGCAGTATGAAGGCCTCACGGTCAATGCGTCCGAGGCCATCAACTCGGCCGGCGGTTCTGTCCTGGATGACGAGGGCAAGCCGAACCTGAACACCCCGGAGGCTGAAGAAGGCCTGAACAACCTGGTGGAAGCATTCAAGAACGGGAACATCCCCGCTGAGGCGATCACCTACCAGGAAGAGGAAAGCCGCCGTGCCTTCCAGGAAGGCAAGTTGCTGTTCCTCCGCAACTGGCCTTACGTGTACAACCTGGCCACCACTGAAGGTTCCTCGCAGGTGAAGGACGTTCTGGGCATGGCTGCCCTGCCCGGCGCGGATGGCCCCGGTGCCTCGTCCCTCGGCGGCCACAGCGCAGCCATCAGCGTCTACTCCGACCACAAGGCGACCGCCCTGGACTTCGTCAAGTTCCTGATCGAAGAGGAACAGCAGAAGTTCTTCGCAACCCAGGGTTCCCTGGCTCCGGTCTTCGGCGCTCTCTATGAGGACCAGGAACTGGTTGCCAAGCTGCCGTACCTGCCGGTCCTGAAGACCTCCATCGAGAACGCTGTTCCCCGTCCGGTGACGCCGTTCTACCCCGCTGTCACCCAGGCCATCCAGGAAAATGCCTACGCGGCACTGAAGGGTGAGAAGCCGGCCAAGGATGCGCTGTCCGACATGCAGAAGTCGATCGAGACCGCCGGCGCGGGATCG
>NZ_JARHXQ010000340.1:0-8237 GCF_029222765.1 Arthrobacter sp. Cr_A7
TGAAGCAGGTATGACATTAGCAAAGGATTCCGGCGAATGTGAAATCGGCGGATTTGCGGGCCGGATTGCCGTTCGCGGGGATAAAAAAATCCCCGTTCCGGAGGCCGGAACGGGGATTGTGCGCTCCTCCTGCTGGACTTGAACCAGCAACCCTTCGATTAACAGTCGAATGCTCTGCCAATTGAGCTAAGGAGGAATGAAGCGGGTATTAGCCTAGCAAACACCTGCCCGGGAAATGAAATCGGCGCTTTGCGGAGGGGCCGGACACGGGGGCTACGCCTCCGCCCGCAGTGCCCGGCGTTCCATCTCCAGCATCATCAGCTCACGGTTGAGCCGCTGGTAGGTTTCCGGGTCCGCCGCAGGGTCCAGCCGCTGCAGCTGCCCCATCTTGTCCGCCTTGACCCTGGTGATCTGCAACTCGAAGAGCCGGGAGAGGATGTCCCGGCAGTACTTCTGCACCGCCTCCTCCGTGCTTGCCGGCAGCGGCACCACCGCGAGCTCGGACACCAGCGGCCGCAGGGGCTCGGGAACCTCGTGCATCACGTGCTCCACCCACCGCACCGGATCGTTCACCAGGCCCGCGCCGGTGGCGCGCATGGCATCGTGGACGGCCTGGAACGCCGGCGTGGCGAACCGGGCAGCGGCAAACCGCTCCCAGACCCCGCCGCCCAGCAGTGCGGGCTCCTGGAGGGCCACTTCGAGCGCCTGGCGCTCCATGGAGGCGACAGGGTCCCGCGGGTCAGGCCGATGGAAGGAAGGAACAGCGCCCGACGCCGGCCCTGCGGCAACGCCTGGCCCGCCGGCTTGGGCGGCCGGAGCGGACGTCCGGGGAGCGGCGGCAGGAGCCCCTCCCTGGTCACCGCGTTTTACGGCGGCGTTGACGAGCCTCAGCACCTCGTTGGGGTCCGGCATCCCCAGCCAGCCTGTGAGCTCCTGGCAGTAGCCCGTCCGGGTGGAAGCGTCACGGATGCCCGCCACCACCGGTACCGAGGCTTTCAGGCCCTGCACCCGCCCTTCCACGGTGTCCAGGTTGAACTGTTTCAGGGTGGTGCGGATGGCGAATTCAAACAGCGGCCGGCGGGACTGCACCAGGGCATGAACGGCTTCGTCGCCCCTGCTTTGGCGCAGGTCGCAGGGATCGGCACCTGTGGGTTCCACCGCCACGTACGTCTGCGCGGTGAAGCGCTGGTCTTCCTCGAAGGCCCGCAGCGCGGCCTTCTGGCCGGCGGCGTCGCCGTCGAAAGTGAACACCACCTCTCCCCCGGTGCCGTCGTCGGAGAGCAGCCGCCGGGCAATCTTGATGTGCTCGGTGCCGAACGCGGTGCCGCAGGTGGCCACCGCCGTCGTGATTCCTGCCAGGTGGCACGCCATCACGTCGGTGTAGCCCTCCACCACCACCAGCTGGCGGTCCTTGGCTATGCTGCGCTTGGCGAGGTCAATGCCGTAGAGGACCTGGGATTTTTTGTACAGGGCGGTCTCGGGGGTGTTGAGGTACTTGGGCCCCTGGTCGTCCTCGTAGAGCTTGCGGGCGCCAAAGCCGATGGTGTCCCCGGCGATGTCCTTGATGGGCCAGATGAGGCGGCCGCGGAAGCGGTCGTAGATGCCGCGGTTGCCCTCGGAGAACATGCCAGTGAGCTTCAGTTCGGCGTCGGTGAAGCCGCGGCCGCGGAGGTGCTTGAGGAGGGCGTCCCAGCCCTGGGGGGCGTAGCCGCAGCCGAAGTGTTCCGCTGCCGCCCGGTCGAAGCCGCGGCCGTGCAGGAAGGTCCGTGCCTCCGCCGCGCCCGGCGTCAGCAGCTGGGCGCGGAAGAATTCGTCCGCGATTTTGTGGGCGTCCAGCAGCCGCTGCCGGCGCCCCACCTCCTCGCGGTTGGGGCCGGTGCCGCCGTCCTCGTACCGGAGCTCGTAACCGATGCGTGCGGCAAGTTTCTCCACGGCCTCCTGGAAGGAGCTGTGGTCCTGCTTCTGGACGAAGGCAATGACATCGCCGTCCTCACCACAGCCAAAGCAGTGGTAACGGCCCACCTGGGGACGGACGGTGAACGACGGCGAGCGCTCGTCGTGGAACGGGCACAGGCCCTTGAAGGTCCCCAGCCCGGCACCCTTGAGCGTGACATAGCCGTCAACCACTTCCTTGATGTCCGTGCGCTGGCGTACTTCGTCAATATCTTCGCGTTTGATCAGCCCAGCCACAGAGCAATCCTAATGCGGGGGTACGACGGCGGAAGCCGCCTTATGGCGTTCCTCACCACAGTGCGCATCACCACAGCGACGGCAGGCTCCCCACCAGTCGCTCGTACAAGGCCAGG
Source organism: Arthrobacter sp. Cr_A7 (assembly GCF_029222765.1). NCBI lineage: Bacteria > Bacillati > Actinomycetota > Actinomycetes > Micrococcales > Micrococcaceae > Arthrobacter > Arthrobacter sp. Cr_A7. The sequence goes on from NZ_JARHXQ010000340.1 coordinate 2,307, forward strand.
GCGGAACCGTCCGTGAGGGAGGCCACCTGGTCGATCACCACACGCAGCCGGGCGCCGTCGTCGGGGGCGTCCCGCCAGTCGGCAGCGAACATGGGCTCCAGGTGCCGGTCACCGGTGGCGCTCAGGGCGGTCACCAGGGCGTGGAGCACCTCGCGCTGGCGTTCGTAGATGGGCTGCCGGTGCTCGGTGGTCATCACGAACGTGGTGGCCAGGCCCTTCATAACGGCAATTTCCATCACCGTTTCATCCGGAACCATGAGTTCGGCGTTGTAGCGGGTGAGCCGGCCGGGGCCGTACACCGCGCGGGTGGTTTCGAGCGCGCTCTGGCAGAACCGGCCGATCAGCTGGCTGGTCATGTTCTTCAGGGCGGCCATGGACTTGCGGCTGCCGTCCGCCTCCCGCACCCACACATCGGTGGCTTCCAGCCGGGCCAGCGCGGCGTCGATGGCGGCGGGGTCGTTGTGCGGCAGGTACCACTGCTTGGCGTAGCCCACAACACGGGCGCGGTGGTCCGGGTTGTCCATCCAGCGGAGCTGGAAGTGTCCGGCGACGATCGCGTCCTCCACGTCGTGGACCGAGTACGAAATGTCGTCCGCGAGGTCCATCACCTGGGCTTCCAGGCAGGACCGGCGCTCGGGGGCGCCCTGCCGGATCCAGGTGAAGATGGGCAGGTCATCCTCGTAGGCGCCGAACTTACTGGTCCGCTGGCCGTGGATGACCGGGGCCTCCAGTGCGGACCAGGGGTATTTGGCCGCCGCGTCCAGGCTCGCCCGGGTGAGGTTCAGCCCGGCGGGCAGGCCATCCGCCGTCAGCACCTTGGGCTCCAGGCGGGTCAGCAGCCGAAGGGTCTGGGCGTTGCCCTCGAACCCGCCGATGGCATGCGCCACCTCGTTCAGCGCAGACTCCCCGTTGTGGCCGAAGGGCGGGTGCCCGAGGTCGTGGCTCAGGCAGGCGGTGTCCACCACATCAGGGTCGCAGCCCAGGGCACGGCCGAGTTCGCGGCCTACCTGCGCCACCTCCAGGCTGTGGGTCAGCCGGGTCCGGACGAAGTCGTCGGTGTCCGGGGCCACCACCTGGGTTTTTGCACCCAGCCGGCGCAGGGCGGAAGAATGCAGGACGCGGGCGCGGTCCCGCTCAAAATCGGAGCGGTACGTGCTTTTCGGCGGTTCCTCCACCCAGCGGGCGGAATCGTCGGCATCGTAGCCGGGCAGCACCGGCGCGGCCGTGCGGGCCTCAGCCACCGGAGACGTCCAGCTCTGCTGCCGAAATGTCCCTGGACTGGTCGTCGTTCAGCGCACGGGACTCCAGCCAGTCCTTGGGCAGGGCGGGCTTTTTGGGCGATCCGGCACGGCCGCGCGGGCCCTCCGCGTCACCGCCCGGGTACGGCGAGTCAAGGTCCAGTTCGGCCAGGGTATCGCGCAGCACCTCGAGGCTGGTCACCAGCGCCAGCCGGGTGCGCAGCTCTCCGCCCACCACGTAGCCCTTGAAGTACCAGGCGATGTGCTTGCGGATCTCGCGGAGCGCCTTGCCTTCGTCGCCGAAGGTCTCCACCATCAGCTCGGCATGGCGGTAGACGCCCTCGGCCACCTGGCGCAGGTTGGGCCGGAAGCGGGTGTCGCTGCCTTCGAACGCCGCCTGCAGATCGCCGAACAGCCACGGCCGGCCCTGGCAGCCTCGGCCCACCACCACGCCGTCCACCCCGGTTTCGCGGACCATCCGGACGGCGTCCTCCGCTGACCAGATGTCGCCGTTGCCCAGCACCGGGATATCCGGGAGGGCTTCGCGGAGCCGCGCGATGGCGGACCAGTCCGCCTGGCCCGAGTAGAACTGGGCGGCGGTGCGGCCGTGAAGCGCGACGGCGGCCACGCCGGAATCGCGGGCGATGCGGCCGGCGTCGAGGTACGTCAGGTGGTCCTCGTCAATGCCCTTGCGCATCTTGATGGTCAGCGGGATGTTGCCCCGGGAGGCTTCCTTCACGGCAGTCTGGACGATGGACGTGAAGAGGTCGATCTTCCAGGGCAGGGCGGATCCGCCGCCGCGCCGGGTGACCTTGGGGACGGGGCAGCCGAAGTTCAGGTCGATGTGGTCCGCCCTGTCCTCTTCCACAAGCATTCGCACTGCCTGGCCCACCGTGACAGGGTCCACGCCGTACAGCTGGACGGACCGGACCTTCTCGTCGTCGTCGTGGGAAATGATCCGGAGGGATTCGGGGGTCCGCTCCACCAACGCGCGGGAGGTAACCATCTCCGCCACGTACATGCCGCCGCCGTATTCACGGCAGAGCCTGCGGAAGGCAGAGTTGGTGATCCCGGCCATGGGTGCCAGGATCACCGGCGTGTCCACGGTGATGGGACCCAGCTTCAGGGGCGGGAGTTCCAGCTTGGGAGCGGGAGTAGTTGCTGCAACAGTCACCATTCCATTGTTGCAAAGCCGGACAAATCGGGTGGCCCGCCCCGGATCACCTACACCGGCCTGGGTTAGCGGCGCCCTCGGTCAGGGGGCTGGAGAGCGCCCGTCCGGTCAGTGGCATTCGCGGTCAGCGGCGTTCCCGGTCAGCGGCGTTCGCGGTCAGGGACGTTCCCGGTCAGCGGCGGCCCGGCGGCCGCGGCGGGTAAGCGGCGCGCCCTCCTGACCATCAGCCGAGTCCAGACGTTGAGCGGCACCCGGACCTTCACCGGCGCCGGCACCTGCGGCGGCGCCTGGTTGTGCGGCGACGCGCCGGGCCCGTCCTTCCAAGGCCGCGGCTGCGAGCGCACCGGTGTCCTCGACATCGTCCAGGCTGTGGCCGGTGCCGGCATCGCGTGCACTGGCCCCGCGTGGCTGGGATCCGCCTGCCACGGCCATGGCAGGGGCTTCGACAGCGGCCGCACCGGCGTTGATGCCGGTCGCCTTGACCACCAGCACCGCGATAAGGGTGGTCACCGGGATGGCCAGGACCAGCCCGATGGAGCCGACGAGCGTCCTGATGACTTCTTCGGAGAGCTCTGCGCTGGTCAACGTCTCCCCCAGCGGCCGGTCGTAGAGCATCACGATGATGAGGATGGGCAGCGCCGCACCGGCGTACGCGAAGGCAATGGTGTAGACCGTGGAGGCGATGTGGTCGCGGCCAATCCGCATGGCGGAGGTGAACAGCTTCCGCGCACTGCTGCCCGGGGCCAGTTCGTACAGTTCCCACACGGCGGAGGACTGGGTGATGGTGACGTCGTTCAGGACGCCCAGGCCGGAGATGATGAGCCCGCACAGGATCACGCCGGAGATGGAGATGTTGGCTGAGGTGTTGACCAGGGTGGTGGCGTCGTGGTTGCCCACGCCCGCGAGGTTGGCGGCATTCGTGGCCCAGGCGGCCAGGAGCGCCGTAATGCCCAGGCCGAAGATGGTGCCCAGCAGCGCGGTGGAGGTCCGGGCCGAGAATCCGTGGGCGAAGTACAGGACCCCGATCATGATCACGGTGGACCCCACCAGCGCCAGCAGCAGGGGCGGCTTCCCTTCCACGAGGCCCGGAAGCATGAAGCTGGCCAGCACGAAGTAGGCGCCGACCAGCCCGACGAGCGCGCGGAAGCCCCGCCACCGCGCGACGGCGATGACCACGGCTGCGTACAGCAGGGCCAGCAGCACGATGGGCAGGGTCCGCACGAAGTCCACGAAGATATAGGCGGGCGAACCCTGCGAGGCCGAGGCACCCTGGGCATTGGACAGGTTCAGGTAGCGGATCTGGTCCCCGGGCTTAACGCCGTGGGACTTGGCGACGTCCGGGTTGATGACCACTTTGACGGGGCTGCCGCCCTTGTCCGGTTCGGTGAAGGCGAAGGTGCAGTCCGATCCCTGCTGGCCCGGGCTTTGGGTGGGCGCCTGCCCGTCCTGGGCCTGGGGCGTTTGGTTCTGCTGGCTGGCGCCCTGCATGCAGTTTTCCGTCACCACGCTTTGGATGGTGCCCGTATCGAAGGTCACGCCAGGGGCAGCCGAGTACGGGTTGGCCAGCGAGATGCCTTCCTTGCTTCCGGAGGGCCAGAGCATGGCCATCCCGGCCAGGGTCAGCAGGGTGATGGGAATGAGCACCGCTGCCAGGATCCGGTTGGCCTTCCTCCGGGCAGCCATCGCCTGCGGCGTCGGCTCCGAATGACCTGTAGAAGCGTGGGAATGGCCGGCGCCCATCAGCAGTGAAACCTCATACCTTGAACTCTACGTCCGGCACCGTAGGGTTGATAAATGGATCATTGGGAGGTACCAGGCGTGACCAACCGAAGCGCTGAAGACAGCAGCAAACTGCCCTCCGGCGGCGTCCCCCCGGCACCCGGCCACCAGGCCGTGCTGAGTGTGCTTGAGGCCTCCGGTCCCACCAGGGGCGTGGCCCTGGTGCTCCACGGCGGCAAGTCCCATAGCCGCGAACCGGTGGAAGCCCTGCACCTGAGCCCGGCCCGTATGGTGCCCTTCGCGAGGCACCTGCACCGCGCCGGGCGGAAACATGGGCTGGCGGTCTGGTCGCTGCGCAACAGCGTCCGCGGGTGGAACGGGCCGGACATGTCCCCGGTGCAGGACGCCCGGTGGGCGCTGCGGCAGATCGAAGAGCAGCATCCCGGCGTGCCCGTATTCCTGGTGGGCCATTCCATGGGCGGGCTGACGGCTGTTTGCGCCGCCGGCCATCCCCAGGTGGAAGCGGTGGTGGCGCTGGCTCCCTGGCTCAGCCCGCAAACGCCAACCTCAGGGGTCGCCGGCAGGAAGGTCCTGATCGTGCACGGGACCCTGGACCGGTGGACCAGCCCGTCCCAGTCGCTGGCGTTCGCGCGCCGGGGCTCAGAGGCAGCGGCCAGCATGCAGTACGTGGCGTTGAAAGGGGCTGGCCACTTCATGCTCCGCAAGGTCCGTTTGTGGCAGATCCTGGCCACCGGGTTCGTCATCAAGGCGTTCAGCGAAAGCACGGGCGCCACTGTCCGGCCGCCCCGCGCCTTCGGGCAACTCCTGCCGGAATCGTCCGTCCAGGTGACCCTGTAAGCCGTTTAGCCGGAACGCCTTCCTGGCGACTCTTTATTGGCCCCAGACAGGCCTGAAACCCGGATTCCCCGAACAGCTGGAGACATGCATGCCATGGCATCCGCCGCCCAGTGACCGTTTCTACCGGCTGATTGTCCGCCTGGGCCAGGTCCTCCGGTGGGCCTTCCGGATCACCATCCTTCCCACCGGGCTGGAACATGTGCCGGCACCCGGCCTGCGCCATGGCATCGCGCGGACTGTGGTGCCCGGCTCCGGCGCCGTCTTTGCCATCACGCACTTTGGCTACCTGGATTTCGCGGCGTCCGAACTGGTCCTGTGGAAGCATTCCCGCGCCCACATGCGCTTTATGATCCACCAGGGGGCGGCAGACCACTGGCTGGCAGGCCCGGCTATCAGTGCTACAAACAGCGTGGTGGTGGGGTACACCGAACGCGCCGGCGCTTTTGACGAGGCCGTGGCCAAGCTCAGGAGCGGCGAATACCTGGCCGTGTTTCCGGAAGCGGGAGTGAGCAGGAGCTTCCTGGTCCGGGAGTGCAAAACAGGTGCCGTACGAATGGCAGCCGAAGCAGGCGTCCCCGTCTTCCCGGTGTCGGTGTGGGGCGCGCACCGGCTCTTGACAAGGGGGCAGCGGTTTTCCCCGCGGAGGGCATGGCGTGCACCGGTCCGGGTGCATTACGGCGAACCGCTCCGGTTCCCGCCTGAGGTGGACGCGGAACGCGAAACCGAACTCCTGCGCCGCACGCTGCAGGCGGGCGTCGATACCTGCATCGCGGACTTCCCGCTGAAACCGGAGCCCGGTGCCTGGTGGATGCCGCGTCACCTGGGCGGCGGCGCGCCGTCCGAAGCTGAGCGGCAGGCGCTGGACGCCCAGGACGCCGCCAGGGGCCGCCGTCGTACTCCCCGAAAGTAGGTAGCGCCAAGTGTCCTTGTGGAGGTCCACAA
>NZ_JARHXQ010000341.1:0-427 GCF_029222765.1 Arthrobacter sp. Cr_A7
TGAATGCAGTGACCAAAAAGACCGTGACTCTCGCGGACACAGGGGAAACCATCGACGGCGTGACCGTGCTGGGCGATTACCACCTGAACGGCGGCTACGACTGGATGGAACTGATCGAAGAGCACGGCTGGGCCGTGCTCTCCAGCTGGGGCTGTGACGGCTGGGACCTGGGCCAATGGCCCTACGTCATGGTCGCCGTTACCCGCAGCGCTGACAGCATCGGCAACCTGTTCGGCATCGCCACCTACTGCGAGGGCGACGTGACCTGCACCTACTACCGGACTAAAGCCCGCCTGTGGGACTCCATCACTGAGCAAGCATTCTCTAGCTGGAAGAACGGGCAGGCCCAAGGCCCGGCAGACCTGCCCGAGGCCGCCGCAGAACTGCCCAGCCGGTACCGGATGCCCTATGCCGTGCGGGACGCCGC
>NZ_JARHXQ010000342.1:0-7320 GCF_029222765.1 Arthrobacter sp. Cr_A7
TGACCGGCGGGGCGCCGGTGCTGAAGTCCCTAGTCGCGGGTCAGGCGGCGGTGGGTGACGCGGTGCGGCTTGGCCGCATCCGGGCCCAGGCGCTCCACCTTGTTCTCCTCATAGGATTCGAAGTTGCCCTCGAACCAGTACCACTTGGACGGGTTCTCCTCGTCCCCTTCATAGGCCAGGATGTGCGTGGCAACCCGGTCCAGGAACCAACGGTCGTGCGAGACCACCACGGCGCAGCCGGGGAACTCAAGCAGCGCGTTCTCCAGGCTGCTGAGGGTCTCGACGTCGAGGTCGTTGGTGGGCTCGTCAAGGAGCAGGAGGTTTCCGCCCTGCTTGAGCGTCAGGGCGAGGTTCAGGCGGTTGCGCTCACCGCCGGAGAGCACGCCGGCCTTCTTCTGCTGGTCCGGGCCCTTGAAGCCGAAGGCCGCAACGTAGGCGCGGGACGGCATTTCGACGTTGCCCACCTGGATGAAGTCGAGCCCGTCGGAGACGACCTCCCACAGGGTCTTGTTGGGGTCGATGCCGCCGCGGCTCTGGTCCGCGTAGGAGATCTTGACCGAGTCGCCGATCTTCAGGTCGCCGCCGTCCAGCGGTTCCAGGCCAACGATGGTCTTGAACAGCGTGGTCTTGCCGACACCGTTGGGGCCGATAACGCCGACGATGCCGTTCCTGGGCAGGGTGAAGGAGAGCCCGTCGATCAGGGTCCGGTCTTCAAAGCCCTTCTGGAGGTTCTTCGCTTCCAGCACCAGGCCGCCCAGGCGGGGTCCCGGCGGGATCTGGATTTCTTCGAAGTCCAGCTTGCGGGTCCGGTCTGCTTCGGCAGCCATCTCCTCGTAGCGTGCCAGGCGGGCCTTCGACTTGGTCTGGCGGCCCTTGGCGTTGGAACGTACCCACTCGAGTTCCTCGGCAAGCCGCTTGGCCTGCTTGGCGTCCTTCTTGCCCTGGATTTCCAGGCGGGCACGCTTCTTCTCCAAGTACGTGGAGTAGTTGCCTTCGTAGGGGTACAGGTGGCCGCGGTCCACCTCGGCGATCCACTCGGCAACGTGGTCGAGGAAGTACCGGTCGTGGGTTACGGCCAGGACGGCGCCCGGGTAACTGGAGAGGTGCTGTTCGAGCCAGAGCACGCTTTCAGCGTCCAGGTGGTTGGTGGGCTCGTCAAGGAGGAGCAGGTCGGGCTTCTGCAGGAGAAGCTTGCAGAGGGCAACGCGGCGGCGTTCACCACCGGAGAGGTTGGTGACGTCCGCGTCAGCGGGCGGGCAGCGGAGCGCGTCCATGGCCTGTTCCAGCTGGGAGTCGAGGTCCCAGGCGTCGGCGGCGTCGATGGCTTCCTGAAGCTTGCCCATTTCCTCGAGGAGGGTGTCGTAGTCAGCATCGGGGCTGGCCATTTCCTCGGAAATTTCGTTGAACCGCTGGATCTTGCCGTAGATCTCGCCTACGCCTTCCTGGACGTTGCCCAGGACGGTCTTTTCTTCGTTCAGCGGCGGTTCCTGCAGCAGGATCCCTACGCTGTAGCCGGGGCTGAGCCGGGCCTCTCCGTTTGAGGGGGTGTCCAGTCCGGCCATGATCTTGAGGATGGTGGACTTACCGGCACCGTTCGGGCCCACAACACCGATCTTGGCACCGGGGAAGAATGACATGCTTACGTCATCAAGAATGAGTTTTTCGCCAACGGCCTTACGGGCCTTGGTCATTGTGTAGATAAATTCCGCCATGGTTCCAAATCTAGTGGGTAGGCGGGCATAACTCACATTTACGGCGGACTCAGGACCCTACGAAGCACTTGCCGCTGGCCAGCACCGGAAGGACCGTGACGGTGACTGTTCCTTCCCGGACCTGGCCGATGACGCAGTCGGTCCCCTGCAGCACCGCCGCCTCTATGGCGTCGGCTTCAAGGCCGGTGGGAGTACGGCTTTGCGACACCTGAAGGACAGCGGGGGCAATGCCCGCGCCGGTGAGTGCATCGGTGACCTGGGCGGTGGCGGGTTTTGGCGCCGCCGCTGCCAGCTGGGTCAGGGTGTTTGTCACGGTCTGCCTGACCGTTTCGGTGGCCGCCGCTTCCGCGTTGGCTGACGGTGCGGCTGAGGTGTCCGCGAGCGCGTCCCCGCCTTCCTCGCCGTTGCCCTCGGTACTGCTGTCCTGGGTACCGCTGTCCTGCGCGGCAGGGGCCGCGGTTTCCGTTGCCTGGGTTCCACTGTCTGCGGGTCCGGGCGAAGCGGTGGAACCCGGGGTGCAGCCGGCCATGACGGCGACGAGGGCTGCACCCGCGGCGAAGCGAAGCATCATGGTGCGGGCCCTGATCGTTTCTGGAGGAGCAGCCGGTGAGGCACCGGCTCCATGATTGTGCCGGTGGTCCAGGTTGTGCCGCATGCTGTCATTCTGCCACGGGTCCCGGAGCCGGTGATGCAGCCTGGGCGGACAGGGCACGGCCGGGGGGTGCCGAAGCCCTGCCCGCCCAGGAACTTGAGAGGGCGTTTGATGACAGTTCCTACACTCCTGATTCCGCGAGCTCCCCCGTTTCCAGATCCAGTGGCACAAGGTCGCCGTTGCTGTCCTCGATGTAGGCAGCGGCAGGATCGCCGCCCAGGTCCTCGTCGCCGTCCCCGGGTTCGTCGAACGGTCCGTCGGTACCGGCACGGTGTTCGCCGGCGAGGGGGGCGTCCTGGTCAACGAGCGAGAGAAGCGGCTTGGTGGAGGATCGGATGAAGTTGGCAGTACCCCAGGTGAGGTCGTGGCCCACGGCGTCAGCATCGATGGTGTGTGAGTAATAGACCCTGCCGTCCCGTTCCCAGCTGCGGATTTTCAGCGTGCCAACCACGATGACCGGCTGTCCCTTTCTGATGCTGCAGCCCATGCTTCCCGCGAGGTGGCGGTAGCCCTGGACCAGGAACCAGTTGGTGTGGCCGTCCATCCAGGCGCCTGTTTCCTTGTCACGCCGCCGCGAGGTGGAACCAATCCGGAAAGAGGCGGTGGCCACTCCCCCTGGCGTTGTGCCGCTTTTGATCTCGGTGGCAACGAATCCCCGGATCGTGATGGTGGTGTCGCTCATCTTTACGTCCTGTCTTCAATGGTGGTGCCTTAGCAGGCAAAACCAGCATCATCCCGCTGATCACCAGGGACGAGGGCCCGGACGTCCTATGTGCACAACCGCGGTCCCGGCGTGCTTGTGGAGGAGAAGTCTGGCGTTTGGAAACCTGTGACGCGACCTGCAGCCGGGCAATGTAAACTTTTTGAGGCGCCGGGCTTCAGGCCCGGATGCACCCGCCTCAGTAGCTCAGGGGATAGAGCAGCGGCCTTCTAATCCGCCGGTCGGGGGTTCGATTCCCTCCTGGGGCACCGATGTGATGAGTCGGGACATCCTTCACGGATGAGTCGGGTCATCGGTAGCACCCCGGTCTTCGGACCGGGGTGTTTTCTTTCTTGAATTCCCCCAGCGCTAGGGCTGAACCAGGTATGGCGCCTCGACGAGCGAGCGGACCACGCTGCCCGCCGCGCCAAGCAGCGCTCCGGCTTGCCCCACAGCCGTGAGGGACACCTGCTCCGCGGCGATCCTGCCGGGCGCGTACTTTTCAAGGCTCGCAACGAGCGGCGCCCGCAGCCAGGGGTCGAGGACCGCGAAGTGGCCGCCCAGCACCACCGAACCGATGTCCGTCACCCTGGCGGTTGAGGCTAGAGCCATGCCCAGGTACTTTCCGGCACGATCGACGGCGAGCAGGGCACCGGGCTCCCCCGCCTTCAGGGAATCCACCAGGGCGGACATGTTTTCAGAGCGTGTCCGGCTGCCTGAGATGCCGGCTGCCGTGAAGATGGCGTCCTGGCCGGCCACTGTTTCCAGGCATCCGGTTCCGCCGCAGGAACACAGGCTTCCGTCAGGGTCCACCACCACATGCCCCACTTCGCCGGCATGCCCTTCAGGCCCGGTGAACAGTTCGGCCCCGATGACCAGCCCGCCACCAACACCAACCTCGCCGGACACGAAGAGGAAACCGGAGCCACCATTGGCCTGCCGGTGCTGGAGTTCGGCCAACGCGGCAGCGTTGGCTTCGTTGAACAGGGCAACACCCAAAGCAGTACCGGGCAGCAGCCGGGTGAGATCGAGGTCAACGCCGGTCCAGCCGAGGTTCGGGGCGAGGAGGACCTTTGACGTCGCAGCATCCACGAGCCCGGGTACAGCCAGCCCGCCCCCGAGGATCCGGACGCCGCGCTTGCCCGCCGCACTGGCCACCGTCGCTGCCAGCAGGGCAAGGGCGTCCATGACAGGGCCGCTGTCGCTGTCCCGGTTGTCGCGCTCCTGGATTTCCTGCACCAGCAGGGTACCCGAGAGGTCGATGACTCCGGCCGCGATGTAGTCGACATTGATTTCCATGCCCATCACGGCGCGGTCCGGGTTGAGCTGCAGACCCACACCCGGCCGCCCGCGCTCCCCCTGCGGGTTCAGCCCTATTTCGCGGACAAGCCCGGCTTCCAGGAGCTCCAGGACCAGGCTCGAAACCGACGCCTTGGTCAGGCCTGTGGCCGAGGCAACCTGGGCGCGGGTGAGATGGGTATCAGCGGAGGCCTGGGCGATCCTTCCCAGAACGAGTGCAAGGTTGCTCCGGCGAACATCATTCATGCTGCCGGGCACGGCGGACTCGGTAAGGACTGCGGCCGGCACCGGCATCACCATCAGGACGCTCCTTGAAAAAATTTTGCCGGCGGGAGGCCGGGGCTGTTGACCCCAGCCTACGTCCCCGCATATAGTTCAGGCAATAAACTAATAGCCGCACCAAGGCGGCACTGACTGCAAGGACGCATCATGACTCTCTCCCCCACTCCCGCGGACAAGTTCACCTTCGGCCTGTGGACCGTAGGCTGGACCGGCGCCGACCCCTTCGGTGTTGCCACCCGCGCCGCCCTCGACCCGGTCGAAGCGGTCCACCGCCTGGCCGAACTCGGTGCCTACGGCATCACCTTCCACGACAACGACCTTGTTCCCTTCGACGCCACCGTCTCAGAGCGTGAGCTGATCCTGAAGAACTTCCGGACCGCGCTGGCCGAGACCGGGCTGAAGGTTCCGATGGTGACCACCAACCTGTTCAGCCACCCGGTGTTCAAGGACGGCGGGTTCACCTCCAACGACCGCTCCATCCGCCGCTTTGCCCTGTCCAAGGTCCTGCGCAACATCGACCTCGCCGCCGAATTCGGGGCGGAAACCTTCGTTATGTGGGGCGGACGCGAGGGCAGCGAATACGACGGTTCGAAAGACCTCTCGGCCGCCCTGGACCGGATGCGCGAGGGCGTGGATACTGCCGCGGCCTACATCAAGGACAAGGGCTACAACCTGCGGATCGCGCTTGAACCCAAGCCCAACGAGCCCCGCGGTGACATCTTCCTGCCCACCGTCGGGCACGGCCTGGCGTTCATTGCCCAGCTCGAACACGGCGACATCGTGGGCCTGAACCCGGAAACCGGGCACGAGCAGATGGCCGGCCTGAACTTCACGCACGGCATCGCCCAGGCGCTGTGGGCCGGCAAGCTCTTCCACATCGACCTGAACGGCCAGCGCGGCATCAAATACGACCAGGACCTGGTCTTCGGCCACGGCGACCTCACCAGCGCCTTCTTCACGGTGGACCTGCTCGAAAACGGCTTCCCCAACGGCGGCCCCCGCTATGAAGGCCCCCGCCACTTCGACTACAAGCCCTCCCGCACGGACGGCTACGACGGTGTCTGGGAATCAGCAAAAGCCAACATGGCCATGTACCTGCTGCTGAAGGAACGCGCCACCGCATTCCGCGCCGACCCCCAGGTCCAGGAAGCCCTCGCGGCCTCCGGTGTGTTCGAGCTCGGCCAGCCCACCCTGGCAGCCGGTGAGACCGCCGCCGATCTGATCGCCGACGCCGCCTCCTTCGAGGACTTCGACGCCGACAAAGCCGCGGAGCGTTCCTTCGCGTTCGTCCGGCTGAACCAGCTCGCCATCGAGCACCTGCTCAACGCCCGCTAAGCCATGGCCCTCGTAGCAGGCATCGACAGCTCCACCCAGTCCTGCAAGGTGGTGGTCCGCGACGCGGACACCGGAGAGCTCGTCCGGCACGGCCGCGCCGCCCACCCCGAAGGCAGCGAGGTCCACCCCGACCACTGGTGGACCGCACTGCAGGAAGCCATCAGGCAGGCCGGCGGGCTGGAGGACGTGGCCGCGGTTTCCGTCGGGGGCCAGCAGCACGGCATGGTGTGCCTGGATGAAACCGGCAACGTCGTCCGGCCCGCCCTGCTTTGGAACGACACCCGGAGTGCCGGCGCCGCCGCGGACCTGATCAAGACGGCCGGTGACGGTGACGCCGCTGCCGGTGCACGCTACTGGGCCGGTGCAACCGGCACCGTCCCGGTAGCGTCACTGACCATCACCAAGCTGCACTGGCTCGCCCAGAATGAGCCGGAGAACGCGGCGAAGGTGGCTGCCGTCTGCCTTCCGCATGACTGGCTGACCTGGCTGCTGATGGGCTTCGGCCCGGGAAGCGGCGCGGCCGGCCTGAAGGCGCTGGTAACTGACCGCTCGGACGCTTCGGGCACGGGCTACTACTCAAGCACGGATGGACAGTACCTCCCCGAGGTCCTGTCCGCGTCGCTGGGCCACGTGCCGTTGCTGCCGAAGGTGCTTGGCCCGCTGGAACCAGCGGGCAGGACCCCCCAGGGTTGCCTGATTGCGGCCGGCGCCGGCGACAACGCAGCCGCAGCATTGGGTGCGGGCGCCGGGCTGGGCGACGTTGTGATGTCGCTGGGCACGTCCGGCACGGTTTTTGCCGTGTCGGACATCCCGGCAGCCGATCCCTCAGGGCTGGTAGCGGGCTTCGCCGATGCCGCCGGCCACTACCTGCCCCTCGTATGCACCCTCAATGCAACCCGGGTTTTTGATGCCACCGCAGCGCTGCTGGGCGTGGACCTGCGGGAGTTCAATGATCTTGCGCTCTCCTCGGGACCCGGCGCGGGGGGCCTGACCCTGGTGCCCTACTTTGACGGCGAGCGGACCCCGAATCTGCCCGACGCCACCGGTTCCCTGCACGGCATCACCCGCACCAGCTACACGCCCGCCAACCTGGCCCGGGCCGCCGTCGAGGGCGTTGTCTGCTCGCTGGCGGACGGCCTGGCGGCACTCCAGGACCAGGGGGTGGTGGCCCGGCGGGTCATCCTGGTGGGCGGCGGCGCACAGTCTCCCGCGGTTCAGGATGCGGCCGTCCGGCTCCTCGGCGTCGCCGTCACCGTCCCGAAGCCGGGCGAATACGTTGCCGACGGCGCTGCCCGCCAGGCCGCCGCAGCGCTCACCGGGCAGTTCCCCTCCTGGGCGCT
>NZ_JARHXQ010000343.1:0-16101 GCF_029222765.1 Arthrobacter sp. Cr_A7
TGCCATAACAGGGACATTCGATCTTCGCCATGCGAAATAGGCGGGATGGGAAAGACTAATGCCGTTCCTGGCCAGCCGCGGCCTGCCAGGAACGGAATTCGTCTGGAAGTCTGTCAGGAATAACCGAAGTGGCGGGCCCGGCGGGCCCACTCTGCCGCATCGATTGCTTCCATAATCGGTAGGTAAGCGCCGCCTTCTGCTTCACCCTCGAGCAACTCACCGCGCGCCAGGAGTGAGAGATTCTCGCGAAAGCCTGCCACGGCACCGTTCACGGTGTTGATGACCAGTAGCATTTTCACGCCGGCGTCTTCGAGTTCCTGGCGCTCCTCCAGGGTGGGATTCTTCACTGTCACCATGACGTACTGGCCCGGGACGACTGCCGAGAGTTTGGGCAGGTCGAGAAGGGGGTAGCCGCACGGATAGAGCATGTCTGCGCCGGCGGCAGAATAGGCAGCCATGCGTTCAGCGAGATTGTCGAAGCCAAAGCGGCTGGCGTCCGAGCGGGCCACGATCACGGTGTCGGGGGAGGTCCGGGCTTCCACGCAGGCGCGGATGATGTTGCTCATCTCCTCGACGCTGCGGAGTTTGAGTTGCGGTTTCCAGCGTTCCCCGCCGTCTTTGGGTGTCCAGAAGTGCTTCGTTGCGGGCACCATGTCTTCGACGAGCAGGGCTGCGACGCCGGCTTGCTCGGCGAGCTGGACGCCGCGGAATGCTTGAAGGGGTGATCCTCCTGCGTCGTCGAAGTCGAGAATGAGTGGCAGATCGGTGATTGCGGTGATGCGCCTGCCGGCCTCGATGAGTTCGCCCTGGGAGATGAAGCCGTTATCCGGTATCCCGTAGTGGAAGTTGGAGTAGGTGCCGCCGGCGATGAGCACGACATCGAAGCCGGCTTGTTCAATCATTTTCGCCGAGAGTGCATCGTAGGCTCCCGGCGCGATGATCATTTTGGAGTCCGCAAGCAGTTCCCGGAGTCTTTGGGCGGGTTTCATGGGCTTTTCCCTTCTTTCGTCGGAGTTTATGGCTACGACGGGAAAGAGTTTTCACGGAACGTAGCAGTGCTACTATCGTATCACGCTAACTACATTCACTATTTGAAAAATAGCGGCGCACAAAGGAGTGGCAGTCCCGTTGCTTGCTCCTTATCAATACGACCCAAAGGATGAACAATGCAACAGACCGAGCCCCAAGCGGGAGCAAGCAGCAACGTCAGTGAGCCAAGCGTTTATGTGAGCAACTCCGGAGGAGTTCGCGTCATAACCATCACCCGTCCGCATAAGCGCAACGCGATTGACCGGCCCACGGCCCTGGCGCTTGCGGCTGCGTTCGATGAGTTTGATGCGGATGATTCTGCCAGTATCGCCATCCTCACCGGTGCAGGCGGATATTTCTCGGCGGGCGCTGACCTCGTATCAGTTGCAGCGGGGGATGTCCCGGTCATCGAGGGACGCGGCTTCGCCGGCATCACCCGCCGGCCGCCGGTAAAACCTGTCATTGCCGCCGTCGAAGGCTTCGCCTATGCAGGGGGATTTGAGCTTGCCCTTGCATGCGACTTGATCGTCGCCAGCTCAACGGCGTCGTTTGCCCTGCCCGAGGTAAAACGGGGACTCATCGCAGCCGGCGGCGGGCTGCTCCGCCTGCCGGACCGAATGCCCTATCACATCGCAATGGAGCTGGCGTTGCTGGGGGAGCCAATCACTGCGGCACGCCTCGCCGAGCTCGGCCTCATCAACAGGCTGACGGACCCGGGCGAAGCACTCGATACGGCGCTCGAACTCGCCGGGAGAATCCAGCTCAATGGACCCGTTGCAATGAAGACTGCCAAGCGCATCATTAAGGAGTCGCGGTACGCGGCGGCGGAGGCGCGTTTCGCTGCCCAGGAAGAAATCGTTGCTCCCTTGCGAAGTGGACCGGAAGCGCGAGAGGGTGCCCTGGCTTTCGTGGAACGGCGCGACCCGGCCTGGGTCGTCGCTGCACAGGCAGCGCAGGCCACGGAAGTACCGTAATTGCGATTCTGGCATGGCTTCCTACGTCATTGGCGTCCTATGCCGTGTCGCTCAAGGTCCGCTGGCTCTTAGCGTTATTTCAGAACAAACGTTGGATGATCACTGACCTAAACGAACATCCGGTGCGCTTCCCCAACTTTGGGGGATGGCCGTGGGTCTCGGAAGGCCCGACCGCATGGCCGCGGTCGACGCCCCCGATAGCCGCGGGACCATCGCTCAGTACAAAAACATGAAAGGCCAAGGCAAAGATGCCCGAAAACCACCAGAAATTGCACTTCGGACCGGCGCGTACAGAACTGCACGTAGGCGTTGATCTGGACCGGATGCGCCGCGAGCGCGCCGACCGCATGCGGGCCTTGATGCGTTCAAAGGGTATACCGGCGCTGCTGCTCACTGGCGCGGACAACGTGCGTTATCTGACAGGCTTTTGGTGGGGAGAATTCTCGCTCCAGGTCGGCTACGCACTGTTCTTCGCAGACGACGAACCAATCGTGTTCGCGCCGGCGGGATCACTCCAGCAAATGCCTGACCAGGCTCCCTGGATCAAGCACTGGCGCCCGGCCATCTCCTGGCTTGGCGGCGTAGCCCCCAGTTCTGCCATCGCCGAACTGTCGCCCGTTTTCGCAGCCCAGATTCGCGATGAACTTGCCGCCCGTTCTCTCACAGGTGAGCTTCTGGCCGTCAGCGAGATCGACGAGCCAGGTATGAATGCTTTGGCCGATGCCGGAATCGAGACGATCCCGGGACTCCCGCTGTTGCTCGAATGCTCAACGATCAAGACGGCCGATGAAATCTCCTGTATCTCGATGGCGGCGAGCTTGAGTACTGCGGGGTTCGAGGCGACCCGGGCCGCATTGCGGCCTGGAACCAAACAGGCCCAGATTGCCTTGATGGCGCGACGCGCCATCGAAGATGCCGGCGCGGAAGTGGGAGCGGCGCGCCTGCTTTCCGGACCATTGTCATTCCCCCGGGGGATCAGCGGTGGTGATCGCATCGTTGAGCATGGCGATCTCGCTTACCTGCTTACCTGCGGAACTTCCTACATGGGGTACACGGCGTGCCTCTACCGCCAGTACGTCGTCGGCCGCGCTCCAACCTCAGCCGAGCGCTCCTCATACACCAAGCTGACGGACCGTCTGGATTTGGCCATGTCGCTCATGAAACCAGGCGCCAGCACAGCTGACGTGGCCGCCGTACTCGCACCCGCGGAAGACCTGGGCTTCCCGTCCGAGGCAGAATGCTTCAGCATCGAACTCGGGCACGGGATCGGCCTGGTTAATGCAGGGTCGCGGGCAATCCACTACAACCCTCCGACTATTACCCGCTCGTGGTCCCTTGCCCATCCTGAGGAGATCAAAGAAGGCATGGTCATCGCCATCGAAGGTATCGAAGGGGAGCACCGCGTCGGAGGTGTCCGCCTTGAGAACCTCGTTGTGGTCACGGCCAATGGTGCGGAACTGCTGGACCACTACCCGCGCCTCGACATGGTCCAAACCGCCGGGTGACCGAGACAACCGACTGCGAAAGCGACACAGCGAAGGTTGCCATGAACCTGATAGTTGAAAAGCACGTCCCTGTCGCCATGCGCGACGGGGTTACTCTCTCGGGAGATGTGTATCGGCCAAGTGACGGCGAGGCCCGTTCCACGGTGCTGATAAGGACGCCCTACTGCAAGGATGACCCGGCGCACGCCAACACGTGGATTAATATCCTGCGCGCCGTGGAATGCGGATGGGTGGTGGTGGTTCAGGACGTACGGGGCCGGTTCCGAAGCGAGGGCCAGTTCGTGCCTTTTGTGAATGAAGCCGACGACGGTGTGGACACCATCCAGTGGGTGCGCGAACAGCCGTGGTCGGACGGCAACGTGGGTATGGTGGGCGGCTCATACGTCGGTATCAGCCAGTGGCTGGCGGCAGCGAAGAATCCTGAAGGCCTCATCGGCATCGTTCCTGCTGTGACCGCCGACGACGTCCATTCCGGCTGGCTTTATGAGGACGACAACGTCGTGTTGGGATTCCTTGCACACTGGGTATCGATTCTCCTCGCAAGTAGCGGGCTGGATGCGAAAAGCCGGCCGCGGATCGCGGCCCTGGAGCGAAATGTCGCAGAGGGGCGCATCCGTACCTTTAACCAGCTGATCGAGGAGGCGGGGGAATTCGCGCCCTATCTGCAGGACTGGCGGGATCGAAGCCGGTCCCTGGTCGATCCCGAGCCGGCTGGACGCGTTGACGTGCCCGCCTTCGTCATCGGAGGCTGGTTCGACATTTTCCTTCGAGGAACGGTTGCCAGTTTTGTGCGAAGGAAGGCCGCCGGCACGGGGAATGAACATGACCGGCTCTTGCTGGGACCCTGGGCGCATGGGCTGATGGGCGGCTGGTTCCCGGCCCGCTCGTTTGGTCCGGCATCCTCCTTCGACAGCCTCGACCCGACGGCGCTCCAACTCGCTTGGCTGGAGGAAGTGCGTGATGGCCTCAACCAATCGGAGTACCCCGTGACGGTGTTCGCCATGGGGGCTGATAAATGGCGAGGCTTTTCAAGCTGGCCACCTGAAGGCGCTGACCAGGTGCACCTTCGACTGCACCCTAGCAACACAGTGGATTCCACGGCCCGCATGGATGCCCGGACGGCGTCGCTATTGGATTCCCCCGTCCCGACGATCGGCGGGCGGACATTTTTCCCCGGCTACAAAGTGGGGGCCAACTCGGGTCCGCGCTTGTTGGAGGCATTGCATGCCCGGAATGACGTGCACGCCTTCGTTTCGGAGCCACTGGACGACAACATCGAAATCCTGGGCACTGTTACGTGCCGGCTGAAGGTGGCCGCTGCTGGCCCGACGCCGGTCGTCGTCAAGCTGGCAACGCTCGACAGTACTGGTGCCCCTGAGTTGCTGTGCGAGGGATCGTCGTACAGCAGGACGGGCGCTGGAAACGCGGAGTCAATCAATGTGGATCTTGGTTCCACTGCGGTCCGGGTGGCGAAAGGCATGCGTTTGTGCGCCTATGTTGCCACATCGGATTTCCCCCGCTTGGAGGACGGGCCCCGGACACCCTTGAACGTTTGTGCGGACGAGGGGCCGGTACTGGAGCTTGACGTTCTACGGCTGGGTTGAGTCGCCTTCTTCGTCGTCCAGGCGGCGGGCTTCCATTAGGGCATCGAGGCATTGCTGGAAGTGTTGCTCGTTGGTAAAGCGATGAAGCGGGACCGTAATGGACAAGGCGGTGCGGGGGCGCTGTGATCCTTCGAAGATTGGAACTGCCATGCCGCAGACGCCGAGGACGTATTCCTGGTGGTCCAGTGCGTAACCACGTGACCGGGTCAACTCAAGGTCGGCCAGAAATTCAGGAAGGGTGGTGATCGTGTGTTCGGTTCGTCTGGTGAGTTCACCATCGACGGAGCGGACCCGTTCCAGTTGTGATTCCGGACCGAAGGCGAGGAGGGCCTTCCCGGAGGCGCGTGCATGAATGTCGCCGGAGACACCCACCCGCAGGTCGGCCACCCTGACGGCGTGGCTGCCTTCCTCCACGGCGACGACGGTGACGGTGCCTCCCTGCCATGCGGACAAGTAGGCGCTTTCGCCGGTGGCCTCAACCACCATTTTCAGGAGACGTAGTGCCAGCGGAGAGGGACGCCAGTCATCTTCCACTCGCGAACTTAGATCCAGGATTTTCCCGGCAGCGAGTTTGTAGGTGCGCTCGTTACGTTCCAGGTAACCGGCATGTACAAGTGTCGCCAGCAAATGCGACGTCGTCGCAATGTGCAGGTTTACTGCGCTCGCAATCGACTGAGCCCGCATCGGCTCCTTCGACGCCGCAACGACATCAACGATGTTGAGCGCACGGGCAACCGACTGGACCAGGTCCTTCGGTGCTTCGGTGTCGGTGGACGTTTTAGCGGCTGTCTTAGCTGTACTTGCCATGCGGAAATCATACGCACATGGCGAAAGAAGGGCCACAAGGCCACGAGAAGGGTCCCTGCCCGCAGGGGCAGCAGTTTATCCGTTGACAGCAGCCAGAAGGGTAGCGTAGTTATTACATTATGAAAGCAACTATCACAAAGAGAGAGTTCGGGGATGGTGGCAACGGTGCCACGCCCCGCGCCGCGAAGGACCTTGGAGGCCTCCCGGTGGTACATTCCGCAGGTCCTGTTCCAATCGGAAGCGTGGGACAGGTGGGGATCCTCGTGTCGGACCTCGACGAGGCCATCGACTTGTACGGACACGCCTTCGGCATCGAAGAGTGGAATTGTTACCACTACGACCAGGAGTTCATGCCCTGGTCGCGCTTTGGCGCCGAGGAAGGTGCTTTCGCGATGCGCCTCGCCATGGGCGGTTCCAATCCGCAGATCGAACTCATCCAGCCCTTGGCCGGCCCAAGCATCTACCACGAGTTCACCGAGCAGGGCCGCACCGGCCTCCACCACCTGGGTGTATTCGTGGACAACCTGGATGCGGCGATCGCGCTTATGGAGGGAGCCGGCTACCGGGTTACCCAAACAGCGCGCGGGTATGGCCAGGGCGGCGATGGCGGATTCGCCTACTTTGACACCGACCGTGATCTCGGCGTGGTGGTCGAGGCAATAGAAATTCCGGCTACCCGAAGGCCGGCGACCGTGCGACGGACTGGAGGAATGTAAATGTTGGAGAGCAAGGCTGTTTTGAGCCCCGTGCGCATCGATAACCCGTTGAAGGCAGAGAGTGTAGCTGTGGTTGGTCCCTCCCGGGACCCCTGGAAGACCTCAGGGCGGACACTCGATTACCTATCCCGCCTCGGATTCGAGGGGCGGTACTATGCGGTCAGCAGCGTGCACAAGGAAGTGCTCGGTGTACCCACGGTGGAGACGCTCTCCGACCTCCCCGAGGTGCCCGACGTAGCCGTCCTCGTGGGGCCCGCCGACAGGTTCATTGAGGATCTGCGCGAATGCGTCGCGCTTGGCGTCCCCTTCGCGGTCGCGTTCGCCGCCGGCTTCGGTGAAACCGGCCGGCATGACCGCGATGAGCTGCTCCGTGCGGAATTGGCTAAGGGCACCACCCGACTCATAGGCCCTAACTGCATCGGCTTCATGCACGTTGGCCGGTCACTGACCGCAACCTTCTCATCTGTCCTTCAACGTGGCGCAATTCCGGCCGGTCACGTGGCGATGTTCAGCCAGAGCGGCGGACTGGGAAACGCGCTCATGCAGTCCCTCGCCGCACGCGGCGCCAGCGGATTGAGCGCCTGGGCCAGCTCCGGGAACGAGATTTCGACGGGCTTTACCGACTGGGCGCAGTGGCTGGGCGCTGATCCGGACACCCATGTCCTCACTTGCATCGTCGAGAGCTTCAGCGCAAACGATGATCTCGAGGCCGCTGCAACCGCTGCGGGGGATCGCGGTATCCCGGTCATCATCCTGAAGCTGGGCCGGTCCACCCGCGGCGCGATGAGCGCCCAGTCCCATACCGGCAAACTCGCAGGCAGCGGCCGCGTCGCTCTAAGCGTCCTCCGCCACCGTTTCGGAATGGTGTGCACCTCGCCGGAGCAACTCCTTGACCTGACCGAGACCTTCGACGTCTTCCACGGGCGGCTCTCCGGGCGCGACCAGGAGTTGACCGTCGTCACCACCTCCGGCGCCCAGGTGGGGCTTTGGAACGACCTGGCCGACGACCGCGGCCTGACGTTCCGCGATCTCGAACCGGAAGCGCTCCACTCGATAGGCGAGGCGGTGGGCAGCAATCACCTCGGCAATCCCATCGACGTCGGAGTACAGTCCACAACTGCCGACTACCTGCGCATCGTTGAGCGTGTTCTCGCCACGACGCCGGACGGCTGGGTTATAGTGACGGCGACGCGGCTCGCGCACGACTTCGATGAGCTGGCGGCCGGTATCGCCGCGATGACCATCCCGACGGAAGTACGTGTCATGGTGGTCCCGCTGTCCGAAGACGACCGGGTCACCGCGGCCCAAGCCGGAATCCTGCGCAAGGCAGGAGTCCTTTCCCTGCCCACAGCCGGACGGGCACTGGACGCCGCGGCGGCCGCATCCTCCTGGTCGCAGGTCCAAAGCACCCGTGCCAACCGCGGCGAACTAGTGGGGGCGGCACTGAAGGCGGTGACAACGGGCGGGGCGCACAACCTGACCTGGCGCGAGGTGGCCGAATCCCTCGCCACGTCCGGTGTTCCAGTACCGGCAAGCCGCGCCGTCCGTGATATCGACGGCGTCGTCCGGGCTGCCGAGGAGATCGGCTTCCCGGTAGCGATCAAAATCGATGATGCCGAGATCCTTCATAAGGCAGACGCCGGAGGCGTCTTCATCGGCGTCAATGACGCCGACGGCGCCCGCGCGGCAGCCTCCCAGCTCACTTCCATCCAGGGGGAGGCCGCAACGATCTCCGTCCAGGCGATGGCGCCAGGGAAGACCGAAGTCCTCGTAGGGCTCCGGCGCGATCCAGAGTTCGGTCCAGTTCTCGTCATCGGCGCGGGGGGCGGGATGACTGAGGCGATTGACGATATCAGTATCCTTCCGCTGCCAGTGTCCCGGCCGGAGGTCCGCCAAGCCATCTCTGACGCGCGCGTGGTGGCCACCAGCCTGCGCGGGCAAGCCGGCGGGAAGACCCTCGACGCGCTCACCACCACTGTGATGGACATTCTCGACTGGGCGGAACAGCAAGGAAACATCCATGAGTTCGAGTTCAATCCGATCCTTGCGGACCCGGCAACAGCAACCGTCACAGTCGTCGACGCTGTTGTGTCGGTCCACACCACCTCGTCAGGAGCAACTTCATGACCAGCGCCACTACCGGCGTACCTGCAAAGCAGATCACCGATGAAGACGTGGCCTACATGAAGAGCTTCATCGGTGAGTCAGCCGTCGTTGTGCAATGGAACGAGGAGGCAAGCACCGACTCAATCCGCCACTACGCATGGGGGATCGGTGACGAGAACCCGCTGTGGCTGTCCGATTCGTACGCGCAGACAACGCGTTACGGCACCCGAATCGCACCCCCCACATTCCTTTACTCCGTCTGCGACGCCGAAGTCGCGATGGGGATGTCGGAGGGCATCCAGGCTATCCACCTCGGTGCCGACCTCGATTTCCGCAGACCGATCCGCCTGGGCGAGCGGGTCCGCGCACGCGCCTTCGTTGAAGACGTCCGCGAACGCGTGGGCCGCCGCTCCGGTCGCCTGGTGGAGCAGGTGGGGCGCACCGATTACTTCGTAGGCGAGGAACTTGTCGGGATCGTCCGTAACACAATCGTCTGCGTGGCTCGAAGCTCGGAGGGCCAGCGGATGCACGAACCGCGCGCCCCCCATGTCTACACGGACGAGGAAAAGGAACAGATCCGGGCGGCGATCCTGGCTGAGGAGATCCGCGGCCAGCGCACGCGCTTCGCGGAGACGGTGTCTGTCGGCGATGTTGTACCGCAGGTAGTCAAGGGTCCACTCGACCTCATCACCATGACCGCGTACTATGCCGGAGCGATCGGTACCGCCGGCTACCGCGGGGTGGAGACCCGCGTGCGCCAGCAGGAGCGGGTGAGGAACGGCGACCCAAGCGCGCCGACGAATCTGGGTCCCGAGCACTTCCTCTCCGAGCCCTTCCCGAGCCTGGGGCACCAGGATGCTGCCATGGCACACGCGATCGGCATGCCTGGCGCGTACGACAACGGAAACCAGCGTGTCTCGTGGATGGCACACTGCGTGACCAACTGGATGGGGGACGATGCGGATCTCGTCTCGCTTTCCGTGCGCATTAAGCAGCCCGGTGTCTTCGGCGACACTCAGTGGATTGGAGGAGAGGTCACCCGCGTCTTCCGCGACGAGACCCACGGAGCGTGCGCTGAAGTCACGGTCAAGGCCATCAACGAGCTGGGCGTCGAGACCACGAGTGCCGTAGCGGTCGTCTCGCTGGCCGAGACCCGGAGCAGTTGACCCGCGCACGGGCTGAGCGAGGATTGCTGCCGCTTTTTCCCGCCATATTGGCGTCTATTGCCATGCCGGTCCTGACCCGGCGGCTCTTAGCGTTATTTGTGAACAAAGATCGGCAAAGTTGCCGATGCACTGACATCAAAGGAGATCCGGTGGGCTTTTCAAAAGTACGGAACCAGGATGGCTTGCTCCATCCAACGAGTGGTGACGCCAGTGAACAGTGAAGACGCGCGTCCAGGGAGCGAAGCCATGGCAAATAACCACATCCAGAATCTGACGGGTGAGACTGAGGAATATTCCGTCGTCGTCATCGGCGCGGGCATGGGGGGCATTTACGCCCTCCACCGGTTCGCCGACCTGGGACACGACGTCCACGGCTTCGAGGGAGCAGACGGAGTCGGGGGCGTCTGGTATCACAACGCCTACCCGGGTGCCCGCGTGGACTTGGAAAGCCACAGCTACGCCTTCATGTTTGATCCTGAGCTTTACGCGGGATGGGACTGGAGCGAGCGGTACGCCGCACAACCCGAAATTCTGCGGTACCTCAACTATGTGGCGGACCGCCTCGATGTGCGCCGCAACCTCTCGCTGAGCACCTGGGTGACGTCCGCCGACTGGCAGCCCCACGAGAACAAGTACCTTATCAAGACCAATACCGGCCGGACGGTTTGGGCCCGTTATCTCGTGATGGCGACGGGACAGCTTTCGAAGCCGCGGAAGCCGGACTTCCCGGGACTCGATGATTTCGAGGGGGAGTGGTATCAAACCTCCCATTGGCCCCAGACCCCCGTTGAGATTGCCGGCAAGCGCGTGGCCCTTATTGGGACAGGATCTTCGGGTGTGCAGGCTGCGACGGAGATCGCCAAGACCGCCGGGCACCTCTATGTCCTGCAACGCACCCCGAACTACTCGATCCCTGCACACAACGGGCCGGCGGACAGGAGGAAGAAGGCCCGCCTCAATAAGAAGGTTCTGCGACTACGAGACGAGTCATACAATTCCCCTGTCGGCTATGTCATGCAGGGCTTTGCGGGCAAGGCTTCAGACTTCTCCGAAGAACAGCAGCAGCAGATTCTCGAGTCCAGATGGGCTTTCGGAGGCCAAACCCTGCTCGGAACTTTCTCCGACCAAGGGACGAACATCGACGTCAACAACGTCGTCGCCGAGTTCGTCCGCGGCAAGATCCGCGACATGATCGACGATCCCGAGACCGCCGAGAAGCTGATGCCCACCTCCTACCCGATCGGCATCCGTCGGCTCTGCATCGATACCGGGTACTACCCGATCTTCAATCAAAGCAATGTCAGCCTGGTTGACCTGAGAAGCGATCCGGTGGAGCGCATCACCAAGACCGGCATCAAGACCCGGAACAATGAGTACGACGTTGACCTGATCGTTTTTGCCCTCGGCTTCGAGGCCTTTACGGGCGCCTTGGACCAGGCCAACGTCCGCAATGAGCACGGCCAGCAGCCGAGCGACCGGTGGAAGCATAAACCGCAGACCCATTTGGGGGTCATGACGCATGGATTCCCGAACCTGTTTATGCTCACCGGCGCACAAAGCCCCAGCGTGCTCGCAAACTTTTTCGTGGGGAACAACCAACACGTTGATTTTGTGGCGGACATCATCGCGCACGCCGAAAAGAAGGGCGCCGTCCGCATTGAGCCCAGCCTTGAGGCAGAGCGGGAGTGGGGCGACCACTGTAACGAGATCGCAGCGCCGCTCCTGCGGCGGGCCGTGGACAACTATATGGTCCACGTCAACAAATACGACGGCTCGCGCTATTTCATTCCGTATGCCGGTGGCTTCGACAAATACGTCAAGAAGGTCGAAGAAGTTGTCTCCGACGACTACCGCGGCTTCGTGTTTACGAAGGCTTTTGCACCTGGCAATGCAGGACAAACCGCAGATGAAAGCCGAAACCGTGATGCGGTTCTCACGGCACAGTAGATAGACAGACAACAGGCTCCCCGGAAGCCGGACTGGTCATCCAGTTCAGGCTTCCGGGGAGCCTTCTTATTCCCGCCCTGTGGTTGCCGACGTTTGGTGCGAGGGCTTTTAGCGGGCCCCCGCGAGAGGACACAATTTTGGCGCGGTTTCATTCGTTGTTGGCGCCGATGGCCATCCCGGTGCAGCCCCACCCGCACGTAGCGTTGATTGTGGGCGAAGTCAGCAAGAAGCCTTGGCACTGAGATCAAAGGAGATCCCGTGAACTTCCTGGACGTGAAGGAAAAACAATGAGCAACATTCTCGAAGGCAAGACCGCCATTATCACCGGTGCTGGATCAGGCATGGGTTTGGCAACTGCCCGCCTGTTTCATCAGCACGGCGCAAACATCGTGTTGGCGGATTTTTCCGGAGCCCAGGAGAAAACGGCTGTGGAGCTCGGAGACCGCACGGTGCCGATCCAGGCTGACATTTCAAAAGCTGCAGACGCGAAAGCAATGGTTGACCTCGCCATTAGCGAGTTCGGTGGCCTCGACGTTCTCTGCAATATCGCAGGGGCAAATGCTCCCATGGTGCAGCACCATGAGGCGCTGGAGTCGGACTTCGACAAGATGATTAACGTAAATCTCCGGGGCGCTTTCCTCACGATGAAGTATGCAATTCCCGCCATGCTCGAGCAGGGCGGAGGATCAATCGTCAATGTGGCCTCGGCTGCAGCCTTGATGGGGACGCCTCTCTACGGCGGTTACAGTGCAGCCAAGACCGGCCTCCTCGGGCTGACCCGCACTATTGCCCTTGAATATGCAGCGCAGAATATCCGTGCGAACTCCATCTGCCCTGGCCCCATCAGGACTCCAATGATGGAAGAAGCCTTGGCGGAAAACCCTGCCGCCGCCGACTATCTCATCAATATGGTTCCGGCACGTCGTGTGGGAACCGCAGAAGAAGTAGCCAATGCCGTCCTGTTCCTTGCCAGTGAGCAGTCTTCGTACATAACCGGCGTCGCACTGCCTATCGACGGTGGCCAGACTGCTGCCTAACTGCCCAGACGTATTCGGCCCGGGAATGGTCAAAGGGCGATCGCTCCGACGCGGGCACCGAGAGGAAGAAAACCTATGTCCCAAAAATTTATGACCCGGCCGAAGGTCACTGCATTCGGCAACGACCCCTTGCTGGTGAGGAGCACGTTTGCGCAATTTCCGTCCGGAGTTGCGGTGCTCGCGGTCGAAGCCGGCGATGAGAAGCATGCGCTCGTTGCCTCATCCTTCATGGTTGGGGTGTCGCTCGAACCGTGCCTCGTCGCGGTAGCTGTGCAGAAGTCCTCGGAGACATGGGAGCAGATCAAGGATGCGGCCTCACTGGGGGTTTCGATCTTTGGCAAGGGGCAGGGACATCTGACCCGCAAGCTCGCAGGCAAGGACCGCGCTGCGCGCTTTGAGCAGGTGGCAATCGACGTCGGCGAGGACGGGGCAGTATTCATAGAAGAGGCGGCGTTATGGCTCGAGTGCTCGGTCCATGAGGTTTCAGAGGCCGGCGATCATTGGATGGCGCTGCTCGAGGTGAAGAAACTTGGCGTCGGCGAAAATGAGCCGCTCATTTGGCACGGCGCCAAGTTCCGCGAGCTTGTCAACGCCCAGTCGATCGACGTCGTCTAGCGGACTGAGCGGTTGCTGCGCCTTGGAAGGAAAATATGAGCGCCATTGATGCGGCGTCCGGCGTCGGGTTTCCCCCTCGCGCTGTGCATGACATTCCTGCAGACCGGACCGTGATAGCGGCCGTCATCCAGTGGCGGGACAAGATCGCACTGTTCAGGCGGAGCGGGAATCTTGGCCACGACAGCGGTCTGTGGCACTGCATTACCGGTTTTATGGAAGCCGGTGCCACGCCTGAACAGCAGACCCTTGAAGAGTTGTTTGAAGAAACCGGTCTGGAAACCAAAGATCTCCTGGGACTCCTGCCGGGACCGGACCTGGTGGTGGCCGACGGCGTGGGGAATCCGTGGCTCATCCACACGTTCACTGCCCTGACGTCCCGCCGGCGGCTGAAGATCAACTGGGAAAACGACGCCTACCGGTGGACTGCACCGCACAAGGCCACGCGCTTTGCTAACCGGGTGGCCTGGCTGGACGACGTGCTCGATGCAACCGGTCATCTCCCGGGTATCGCTTCGGCACCTGAACCTGGGGCAGCTCCGGGTTGGAGCCTCGGTGCCGCTCCACGTCAGGAGGCCTGACGATCACCGCCGTTGGAGTGGGCCGCCTCCTGGAGGATCAGGTTCAACAGGCCGGGGAAGCGGGCTTCGAGGTCATCGCTGCGCAGCCGGCTCATGCGCCGGACACCGACGTCGTACTGGTGGATCACGCCTGCCTCACGCAGTACCCGGAAGTGCCGCGTTCCGGCGGACTTTGTTACTGGCAAGGCAAAGTCGGTGCACGGGATGTCCCCATTGCTTCCAGCCAGCCGAATGACGATCCCCAACCGCACCGGGTCAGTCATTGCCGCCATCAAGCGGAACAGGTCCATCTCGCTGACGTCAGGGTGGGTCAGGGGGGTTGAGGTTCGGCTGGCCATGTGCCCAGTCTAGCGCTAATCCTCGGCTATGTTTACGTTAATGCGAACATAGGATACGTTTAAGCCCAGGCCCATCCATCCGGTGCGTTCCATCAACAGGCTGCACCGTTCAGGTTCCCGCCCATTTCACGACTCTCAACTGAGGAAACACGTATGCCCACCCTTGGAATCATTGGCACCGGGAATATCGGTGCTGCCATCGCTCGTCTCGCCGTAAATGCCGGCATCCCTGTAGTGCTGTCCAATTCCCGTGGCCCGGAGACGCTCGCCGGCCTCGTCGCAGAGTTGGGACCCCTGGCTTCTGCCGGCACCATCGAACAGTCCGCAGCGGCTGGAGACGTTGTCGTACTGTCCGTGCCGCTGACGGCGCATACCGCCGTTCCTGCGGCGCTGCTGGAGGGGAAGGCTGTACTCGACACCACCAACTACTACCCGTTCCGGGATGGAAGGGTGTCTGAGCTCGACGAGGAAAGGCTGACGACGAGCGAGCTCGTCCTACGGCACTTCGACGGAGCCGGCCTGACGAAGGCCTTCAACAACATCCTGGCCCACCACATCCCCCAGCTGGCGCGCCCCTCCGGCGCACCCGATCGCACCGCCCTTCCCGTGGCAGGCGACGACGCTTCTGCCAAGACCAAGGTCATGAGCCTTATCGACCAGCTGGGTTTCGATGCAGTGGACGCCGGCACATTGGCTGAAAGTTGGCGTTTTGAGCCGGAAGCCGCTGCCTACACCAGGCTTTACCTGGCGGACCCCGCAACACCGGGCGACCGCATGCTCGAAGCTCCCGCCGCACCGGTGCCCGCTGAACGGCTGAATGACGCACTGAAGCGCGCCGAACCGGTTCGGGTTGCCGCGCGCACCTTCTAGAAACCATTCCACGGCTGCTGGCCTTAGTGGCACGCCTTTGACGGCGGCACTAAGGCCAGCGGCGCATGCGGGTCCCTTACGCGGTGCCGAAGGCCGTCCCGCTAGCCGGCGCCCTGACGCAGTTTCCTAACTGCACGGCGCCAAAGAAGCTATCCCTCCGGTGATCCCTGCTTTTAGCGTTGTTTCTAACGAGGGTGGCAAAGAAGCTGCCTGGCGTGCGAAGTAGAAAGTCTGGATAAATGTCCCTCACAGATGCTCAACTGACAGAGCTGTATGACAAGCAGGCCCTCCACGATAACCTGATGCTGTATGCGAGGGGCGCCGACCGGCACGACCGCGAGCTGATGAAATCCACCTACTGGCCTGATTCATTCGATGATCATGGCAGCTACGTCGGAAACGGCCAGGGGTGGCCCGATGCAGCCATGACCTGGCACGATAAGATCCACAGCTGCAGCCACCACATCTCCAACGTGCTGTCCGAGATCGACGGGAACCGTGCCAAGCGTGAGAGCATGTTCATCTGCGTAGTTCCGTTCAAAGAGCCAGAAGTAACCATGTTCCAGGCCGGCCGCTACCGCGACTTGTGCGAGAAGCGCGATGGGGTGTGGAAGATCCTTCATCGCACCTGCATCTGGGACTGGATCGACGTGCGGCCCATCAACTCGGACTGGGACGTCGTGAATGTCCCTCGGGTCTCGCACTGGGGAGCTTGGCATCCCGAGGATCCGATCTACCGCGACTGGATCGACAGTCCGCCAACGGAATTCTCCCGGTAGCCCTACACCTGCCGCGGCTCGCGGTCCGTT
>NZ_JARHXQ010000344.1:0-440 GCF_029222765.1 Arthrobacter sp. Cr_A7
TGCCTCAGCAGCTCAAGCTCCGGATCGGACATGATGCGCCTTTCATGAGGAGTGTCAGTTCCCAGTATGGCCCTGCTTTCCCGGCACTGGTTCCCGGGGTCAGCTGCGGACCGGTCCTGTTGATTCCCGGTAGATCAGTTCCATGGGCGGAAGCACCAGGGGGTTGGCGGGTGGCTGTTCGCCGCGGATCCGTGCCGTCAGCTCGGCCATGCTGCGGGCACCGAGTGCCTCAAGGTCCATGTGCACCGTGGACAGGGAGGGAATGTGGAATTTCGATTCCGGAGTGTCGTCCCAGCCAAACACGCTGACATGGTCCGGGACGGAGATGCCTCGATCGTGCAATGCACGGATGACGCCGATGGCCATCTGGTCGTTCGCCGCCACCACCGCGGTGACGTCCGTTGCGGCAGCCACCTCGAGTCCAGCCTCGTAACCGGACG
>NZ_JARHXQ010000345.1:0-3495 GCF_029222765.1 Arthrobacter sp. Cr_A7
TGCGGATTGGCGATGGGCCGTGCACAGGCCCGATCACCATCAGGGGATTACTTCGGGCAGCGCAAGTCCGGATTGTAGGCTGCGAACATGCCGCTCGGGTTGTCCCTCCATATCCATGCGTGGAGCGCGTGGGACCCAGGGAACGGCCCTGCTTCGAATTTGACGCCGGCAATCGAAGGTTGATGGGCTGCCGTGGATATGAACTCAACGGCTACCAGCTTGTACCGCCCGTACTTATTGGGCATGTACACGAGAACCTCAGGCTTTCGGGCCTGGGTCTTGTCATCGATCAGGTCCTCCTTGGCGTAGTGGAAGCCCATGGCTCCCACGCCGGGTTTTTCGATGCATTTAGTGATTTCCTTATAACCGTCCGCCTTGGCGTTCTCCAGCCAGCGATATTCGTCGGTGACGTGGCGCAGGACGTTGACCAGCCGGCGCTGATCGTCATTGTTCCGCCAGTCGTCGCTGTGGTCCGAGCCTCCGTGCCCTGACCCTCCATGGGCGAGCGCGGTCCCGGGAGCCAGTCCCATGGCAAGCGCTGCTGCGGCCACCATCGACAGGAGTCCCGTCCTGGTGCGATTCATCGTTGATCTTCTACCCCTCTGAGACCGATATCGTTTCTACAAGGGATGCGAAGCGTGAAAAGGGATATTCCACCTTCGCCAGGATGCCGGCAGATTTCCCCGGGAACTGCCGGTGAATGAGCCACTCGGGCGCGTTTATCGTCCATCGAGATGAGCGGCGTAACCAGTATGCTCCTGCTCAAAAACGCGGCGCTACGCTACGGGCGGGTAGTAGGGGGGAACAGTTTTTGGACCGCCCCTTTAGGGGAGGCTCTCGGAAAACGGGGGTGTTCTCTGGTGAGGGGCGGGTCTATCCTTCACACATGAATGAGCACACGGCTCCGAGTGAGACCGGCGGGTTTTTCTTTGAGTTCAGAGGGAAGCACCCCCTCCGTGAGACAGCAGGATGGGTATCCGGTGTCGGATTGGCTGGTGCCGGGATGGCAATAGCGGTCATCGGAACCGCCTCACATTCCCACATATCCATGCCCCTGGGAATTGCGGTGGCAGTTCTCGGTGCAATCCTGCTCGTTTTGTACGCGGTGACCAGGAGCACGACAAAGCCAGCGTCCGTTTCTTCCGTGGCAGGAAAGCATCGTGTGAAGAACGCAGGCAGAGCAGCCGCGAAGGAATCCTTAGCAGCTGATCTTGTCGTTATAGCGAACCTTTATTCCCAGGGTGCTCTCACCGCGGAAGAATTTGCAGCGGCCAAGCGTCGATTACTTGGTATTTGACCCGCTTCTCGTTCCTCCGCCTCTGGAGCTGACCGGTCCGCCTTGGTAGCTTTCAACGCATGGCCATCAAACTGGAGAACGTCGGTATCGCCGTTCGCGACCTCGAAGCAGCAATCGCCTTTTTCACCGATCTCGGTCTTACGGTGGTGGGCCGTGACACGGTCAGCGGGGAGTGGACCGACACTGCTGTGGGACTTGACGGGAACCATGCCAAGATTGCGATGCTCCAGACCCCGGACGGCCACGGCCGGCTTGAGCTCTTCGAATACATCCACCCCGAAGCGATCGAGTCGAACCCGACCCGGCCCAACGACATCGGCATGCACCGGGTGGCCTTCTCGGTCGACGATATCGACGAGGCACTTAAGATAGCGGCGAAGCACGGATGCCATCCGCTGCGCGGGGTGGCGACCTACAAAGACATGTACAAGCTCACGTACCTCCGCGGCCCCAGCGGAATCCTCGTGATGCTCGCCGAGGAACTGAACAAAGACTCCGGTACATGAAGTTCGCTGACGGGTATTCCACGCTGCTGCTTGTTGTTCTGGTAGTCACTGCAGGCGCCTGCAACTCGTCTCCGCGTGAGGAACCACCCAGCGGTCAGCAGCCGCCTTGCTTCCCGCCTGCTTATTCGGTGAGTCCAGCAATTGCTAAACCAGGGGCGACAGTGACAGTCGCAGCACCCGCGGCGGCGTGTAACCCCCAATATGGCTCCAATGCCCGGATCCAAATAAGCGTCACCGATCACAGTGGCGCTGAAGTCATCAGTGCAAGGGCTCCAATGACTGACGCTGGGGAATTCACGTTTACCTTCACTGTGCCTGAAGAGTCAGCGGTTGGAGAAGCGATCGTCACCGCAATGCCGCACGATATCGACTGGTGCGATGACACCGGCAAAAACAACCGTGCAACAGGAATTCCACAACTTGAGCTTGTCTCCTGCGCAACGCCCGTGGAGACATTCACCATCACGCGCTAGGGATGCATGGAGTTCGTGAAACTCAGTTAGTACCCAGCCATCAAAGCCAAGGACCGGCTTTAGTAGGCCCCCTACAAAATGGCCCCACAGCGGCGCCGGTAACGTCGGCAGTACACTATATTCCGCTTGTACAACCCCGACAGGACCGCCATGGGCAACACCGACACAGCCGTCATAAGCATCTCAAACAAAAAGCGCCGCTGGAACGCCACAGACCTCGGGCTCATCGCCGTCTTCGCGGCCCTGGTGGCGGGATCGGCGCTGGTGCCCGGACTCGCCGTCAACGGCTTCGGCGTCCCCATCACCTTCCAGACCCTGGCTGTGATGCTCACCGGCCTGGTGCTCGGCCCTGGAAGGGGCTTCGCCGCCGTTGGCCTCTACGTCCTCCTGGGCCTCGCCGGACTGCCCATCTTCAGCCAGGGCCGCAGCGGCCTGGGCATCCTGGCCGGACCCTCGGCTGGTTACATCCTCGCCTTCCCCGTCGCCGCCCTTGTTGTGGGATGGCTGGCCACCGTAGTCATCCGCCGGACCACCAAAGCCCGTGCGCTGTGGCTGTTCCTTTCGGCCACCGTTACCAGCGTGGTGGTGGTGCACTCGCTGGGCATCGCCGGCATCGCGCTCAACACCAAGGCGACGCTCGGCCAGGCATTCCTGAGCGACGTGGTCTTCTACCCCGGCGACATCATCAAAAACATCCTCGCGGCCGTCATCGCCGTTGCCCTGCACCGCGCATTCCCGGACATCCTGGTGCGCCGGGTCAAGCGCAGCGTTACCCAGCCTGCCAACGCCTAGGATCCACCATGCCCGACGTGACGTTTGACCAGGTAGCGGTAGCTGTTCCGCTGGACCACCGGCCGGAACCCAAGGTCCTCCTGGAAGATGTGACCCTGCAGCTCACGGAGCAGCGCGTGGGAGTCATTGGCGCCAACGGATCCGGGAAGTCCACGCTGCTGCGCCTGGTCAACGGCCTCATCCAGCCAACGGCGGGCACGGTAGCGGTCGACGGCGAGGATACAGTCCGTGCCGTCCGCAAAGTACGCCGGAGCGTCGGCTTTGTCTTCACCGATCCCCTCTCCCAGCTGGTCATGCCCACCGGGCGGGAGGACGTGGAGCTGTCGCTCCGCCGCTCCGTCAAAAATGGAACCGAGCGGCGCAGGCTCGCTGAAGCGGCCCTGGACCGGCTCGGGCTGCTGCACCTGGCCGACCAAAGCATCTACGA
>NZ_JARHXQ010000346.1:0-5873 GCF_029222765.1 Arthrobacter sp. Cr_A7
TGCGGGGCTCGCTCACCGTGGCGCGCCGCTTCTTGTGCCTGATTTAAACTGGGCACAGAACGAAAGGTTTTGAAAAATGTTTGAGTCCGTACAGGGCCTGCTTGATGAGCATGATTCCATCCAGGCGCAGCTGGGGGATCCTGCTGTTTATGCTGACCAGCGGCTTGCCCGGAAGCTGGGGCGGCGGTCGGCTCAGCTCAATGGCATTGTTGAGGCCTATCACAAGTGGGAAGCACTGCGCGATGACCTCGCTGCGGCCAAGGAGATGGCTGACGAGGATCCTGAGTTCGCTGCCGAGGTTCCTGAGCTTGAAGCTTCGCTGGAGGCCGCTGCCGCCAAGCTCCGGCGCCTGCTGATTCCGCGCGATCCGGATGATGCCCGCAACGTGATCCTTGAGGTCAAGGGCGGTGAAGGCGGCGATGAGGCCGCGCTGTTCGCCGGTGACCTCCTGCGCATGTACACCCGCTACGCGGAATCACGTGGCTGGAAGACCGAAATCATCTCCGCCACCGAGTCGGATCTCGGCGGTTACAAGGATGTCCAGGTGGCCGTCAAGGGCAGCTCGAACGATCCTGCTGAGGGCGTCTATGCGCGGCTCAAGTTCGAGGGCGGCGTCCACCGTGTGCAGCGCGTCCCGGTGACGGAGTCGCAGGGCCGCATCCACACGTCCGCGGCCGGTGTGCTGGTCCTGCCGGAGGTGGATGAGCCCGAAGAGCTCGAAATCAACCAGAACGACCTGAAAATCGACGTCTACCGGTCGTCCGGTCCGGGCGGGCAGTCCGTGAACACCACCGACTCCGCCGTCCGCATCACCCACCTGCCCACGGGCATCGTGGTGGCCATGCAGAACGAAAAGTCGCAGCTGCAGAACCGCGAGGCCGGCATGCGCGTCCTGCGGGCCCGCATCCTCGCGCACCAGCAGGAGCAGATCGACGCCGAGAACTCGGCCCAGCGGAAGTCCCAGATCCGCACCATGGACCGCTCCGAGCGCATCCGCACCTACAACTACCCGGAAAACCGCATCGCGGACCACCGCACGGGCTACAAGGCGTACAACCTGGACCAGGTCATGAACGGTGACCTGGAGCCCGTCATCCAGTCCGCCATCGAGATGGACGAACAGGCACGCCTGGACGCCATCGGCGACTAGCCCGACGGATGACCATCGGGCCAGGCCAGTCCCTCGCTGCCGCGATCAGTGAGGCCACTGCCATCCTTCGGGACGCCGGCGTGCCCAGTCCGCGCGTTGACGCCGAGCTCCTCGCCGACCATCTCCTGAAGGTCGGCCTGGGGCGGCTGCGCGCCATGATGCTGGGTGATTCCCCGGCTCCCGAGGGGTACGCCGACCTGGTGGCGGAGCGTGCCGGCCGGATACCCCTGCAGCACATCACCGGAGTGGCGCATTTCCGCTACCTGGAGCTGGCGGTAGGGCCGGGCGTGTTCATTCCCCGGC
Organism: Arthrobacter sp. Cr_A7; assembly: GCF_029222765.1. NCBI lineage: Bacteria > Bacillati > Actinomycetota > Actinomycetes > Micrococcales > Micrococcaceae > Arthrobacter > Arthrobacter sp. Cr_A7. The sequence goes on from NZ_JARHXQ010000346.1 coordinate 1,454, forward strand.
CTGAGACGGAATCGGTGGTCCAGCTGGTCATCGACCATGTCAAGGGCATCCCGTCACCCAGGATCGTCGATCTGGGAACCGGGTCTGGTGCAATCGCCGGCTCCATCGCGCATGAAGTGCCCGGAGCCGAGGTGCACGCCGTCGAATTCAGCCCCTTCGCCCACGCCTGGGCGGCGAAAAACCTCGCCCCCTTGGGCGTCCATCTCGTGCTGGGGGACCTGCGCAACGCACTGCCGGAGCTCAACGGAACGTTCGACGTCGTGGTTTCAAACCCGCCGTACATCCCTGCCGAGGCCATTCCCAACGAGCCCGAAGTTGCGCTTCATGATCCGCCGGAGGCTCTGTACGGCGGGGGAGCGGACGGCATGGAACTTCCGACGGCGGCAGCGGCCTCCGCTGCCCGGCTGCTGCGCCCGGGAGGCTACTTCGTCATGGAACATGCGGAGGTCCAGGCCGGCTGGATCGCGGCCATGATGGGCCGCGCAGGGAAGTGGAGCAGGATTACGACGCACCTGGACCTCAACGGCAAGGAGCGCGCCACCAGCGCCGTGCTCGCGGATCCAGACCTTACGGAATGAAAGAATAGGCCAGTGACCACAACCTATAACTGCAGTACGGACGATCAGCGCGCCCTGGGACTGGAGCACGCCCAGCGCGCCATCAGCGAGAAAAAGTGCGTGGTGTTCCCGACGGATACGGTCTACGGGATCGCTGCCGACGCGTTCTCGCCGCAGGCTGTCACCATGCTCCTGGTATCCAAGGGGCGCAGCCGCACCATGCCCCCGCCGGTGCTGATCCCGCGCATCAACGCCCTGGACGGACTGGCCACGGACGTCCCCGCGGACGCCCGGAAGCTTGCCGAAGCGTTCTGGCCAGGCGGTCTGACCCTGATCCTGCATGCCCAGCCGTCACTGGACTGGGACCTCGGTGAAACCAAGGGAACCGTTGCGCTGCGGATGCCCGCCGACGATATCGCCCAGGAGTTGTTGACCCTCACCGGGCCGCTGGCTGTGTCCTCCGCCAACCGTACGGGGCAGGCTCCTGCGCAGACCGCCGCAGCCGCCCGGGAGCAGTTGGCCGACTCCGTGGAGGTCTACCTTGAGGGCGGTTTCCGGCCCGCCGAAGGCGAAGCCGCAGTGCCTTCAACGATCGTGGACGCCACCGGGCCCCGGCTGCGGGTGGTGCGCAACGGCGCCGTAAGCCTTGACCAGCTGCGCGAGCATGTTCCCGGTGTGCTGGGGCTCGGGGAGATTCCCATGGCCGAGGAGGAACCGGCGGAGGAAGAACCGGTAGTTGCGGAACCGGCGTCCGTACCCGCCCCGAAAGCGTCGGGCGCCTCCGGTTCATCCGTGGTGGAGCCGGCGACGCCCGACTCCGGCACGCCGGCCGGGAATCCGCAGCCTTGATGACTTTGGAGCGCCAGCAGATTCCGGTACTGGAGGTCGACGCCACCCCGCTGCGGGTTCCCGAGCTGGTGGAGGAACTCAGCCGCTACATCCAGGACGGATCCACCCGGACCGTCCTTGGCCACAACCTGCACAGCGTCACCCTCACGCTGTCCGACGACGGCTTCCGGAACCTGTACGAGCGCAGCGACGTGGTGCTCCTTGACGGCGCCCCCGTGCTCTGGCTGTGGGGGAGGACCGGCAACGCCGAAGGCCCCGTCATGGATTACCGGCTGGGTTCGACGGACTGGCTTCCGGCACTGGACCAGGTGCGGGGCCTGGAGCGGATCGCCGTGGTGGGCGCCGGCGCGGAAGCCAACGCAGGAGCGGTCAGCAGGCTGCAGGCAATAGTCCCCGGCGCGCGTGTCACTGGTTTCCCGGGTGCAGGCTGGGACGCGGAGCTGGAGGAAGCAGCAGTTGCATGGCTCCACCGTGAGCAGCCGCAGCTGGTCCTGCTGGGCCTGGGTATGCCGCTGCAGGAGGAAGTCCTCCAGCGCAGGCTCCGTTCGTTGCCGCCCGCCGTCTACTGTGCCGTGGGCGGCGCCATCGAGCAGTTGGCAGGAATCCAGAAACTCGCCCCCCGCTGGCTGGGCCGGCTTGGGCTGGAGTGGGCCTGGCGGCTGCTCCTGCATCCCAAGCGGGTGGCGTACCGCGTGTTCGGCGAGCCGTGGGTCCTGCTGTGGCTCCTTGCCGCCCGGCGGCTGAAGCGCCGGGCGTGACGCCGGAACTGTAGTCCGGAGCTAGAACTTCTGGTCCTCTAGCGGCGCAAAGCCCTTGCCCCGAAGGCCCTTGCTGAACGATGCGGCCCAGCCAAGGAACCCGGCAAGGTCGCGGCGCTGGAGGAAGTAGCCCAGGTAGCCGCCGACGTCGGCCACCAGCGAGCGGACCCGGAAATAACGGCGGATCAGGTAGCCGCGGTTCCGGTAGTAGTAGTACCGCTTGAAGGCGGATTCCGGAACAATGACGTGCCAGCGGGCTCCGAAGACATGCTGCGTCTCTGAAAATGCATGCGGGTGGGTGATGGCCGTGGTTGTCACCGTTCCGAACCGGATCCCGGCCTTGCGCAGCCGGATGGTGAAATCCACTTCGTCACCGCGGATGAAGAGGCGCATGTCGGGCAGCCCCACCTTGAAGAAAACATCGGAGCGGATCAGGGCGCCGTTGAAAAAGTGCCCGTCATTCGGCAGGAAGCCTCGTTTCTCCACCTCTGCACGGTCGTGGGTGACCTTGCCGTCCAGGCGGAAGAAAAAGGACAGCCGGTCCGGATGGCCAGGCGCTGTCACCAGCGGGACCACTGCCTCAAGGTTGCGTGCCTCAGCTTCGCGCAGCAGTGTGGCGAGGCATTCGGGATCAGCCGGCTCGGCATCGTCGTCCATCATCCAGATCCACCGCGCGCCGCTTGCCACTGCCTTCAGTGCGGCGAGGGCGAATCCACCCGCCCCGCCGAGGTTGGCTTCCGAGCGGACGTAGTCAACATTGGCGTGTCCTGCGGCGACGTCCATGGCCGGGACGGTGCCGCTGTCCACCAGGCAGATTGTGTCCACCGCGGCGGTCTGGGCGTTGATGGAATCCAGCAGCACGGCCAGTTCCCTGGGCCGGTCGAAGGTGACGGCGGCGACTGCAATGCGGGGTGTCATGGGGGTCCTTTCAGCATGGCTGTCAGGGATTTCCCCGCTCGTAATGCGCCCGTGTGGCGCGAAGCCATGAAGCCGGTGGCGCTAGTATCTTTGACTAGAGTCCACTGTAATACAGCCCTGTAAGGCACCGCGTCCACGTAAAAACGCACTGCCTGCTGCGCGCTCGGCGACGGAGAAGTTTCATTTATCGAAGAACAGATTCCCGGCCCGTGAGCCCACCCACCACCAGGCAAAGGCCAACGCCGGTGCCCTGCTTCACCACCACACCTGAAATGACCAGCACCCCATGATCATGTACATGCTCATGGGCCTGACGGCCGCCGTCGTGTCCTACGCCGCCACCTGGGCCGCCCGCGTGGTGGGCCACCGGCTCGAGCTGCACCTGCCCATCCGCAGCCGCGACATGCACTCCACTCCTGTTTCCCGGCTCGGCGGCGTGGCCATCTTCCTCGGCATCATGACGGCGCTGATCGTGGCAAGCCAGTCCTTCTTCGTCAAAGACATCTACCGCAACAACTTCTCGCCGTGGGGCGTCCTCGCGGGAGCGGCCGTGATCGTCCTGGTCGGCGTGGCGGATGACCTGCTGGACATCCGGTGGTGGGTCAAGCTCATCGGCCAAAGCGCAGCCGCCCTGACCGTAGCGGTCTGGGGAGTCCAGATGACCATCGTGCCCTGGGTGCCGGAGCCCATCTACCTGGAGAACGAAACAATCCGGGTAGTACTGACAGCCGGGCTGATCGTCACCACCATGAACGCGTTCAACTTCATCGACGGTCTGGATGGCCTGGCCGCCGGAGTGGCCATCATCGGCGGCACCGCTTTCTTCTTCACGGCCTACTGGGTCCACCGGAACGCAGTACTGCTGGACTACTCGGACCTTGCCACCCTCATCACGGCGGTCCTCGTGGGAAGCTGCCTGGGCTTCCTGCCCCACAACTGGTTTCCCTCGAAGATCTTCATGGGGGACTCCGGCGCCATGCTGATCGGGCTGCTGATGGCATCCGCCGGTGTTGTCTCCACCGGCCAGATCACCTCCGGGCTCTACGACCGGGTCAACGGTATCTCCACCGTGATTCCCATCCTGTTGCCGTTTGCCGTGCTCTTCCTGCCGCTGCTGGACCTGGGCCTTGCGGTGGTGCGCAGGACTGCCCGCGGCCGGTCGCCGTGGTCCGCGGACCGGGGCCACCTGCACCACAAGCTCCTGGACATCGGCTACTCGCACCGGACCGCCGTCATCCTGATGTACCTCTGGACCGGCGTCCTGTCCTTCGGCGGCCTCGCGTTCGCCATCTTTCCCTGGCAGATCGTCCTCTCGGTGGACCTGTTCGCCACGCTGGT
>NZ_JARHXQ010000347.1:0-7516 GCF_029222765.1 Arthrobacter sp. Cr_A7
TGCTCAATTTGGTCAGCCGGGTCACCGTTGGCCACGTTGACGGTTTCGCAGCCAAAGGAACGCGCCTGGGCCAGGCGATCCTCATTGAGATCCCCCACAATGACCACCGCGGCCCCCAGCAGTTGGGCGCTTGCCGCCGCTGCAAGCCCCACTGGACCGGCGCCGGCAACGTAAACGGTGGACCCGACGCCGACACCTGCCGTGACAGCCCCGTGGAAACCGGTGGGGAGGATGTCGGAAAGCATGGTCAGGTCCATGATCTTCTCCAGGGCCTGATCGCGGTCCGGGAACTTCAGAAGGTTCCAGTCTGCGTACGGGACCAGGACGTACTCGGCCTGGCCGCCGACCCATCCGCCCATGTCAACATAGCCGTAGGCGGACCCGGGACGGTCCGGGTTCACGTTCAGGCAGATCCCGGTCTTGCGCTCCTTGCAGTTCCGGCAGCGCCCGCAGGAGATGTTGAAGGGGACAGAGACGATGTCCCCGACCTTGATGAACTCGACGTCGGGCCCGGTCTCGATGACTTCCCCGGTAATCTCGTGCCCCAGGACGAGGCCGGCCGGGGCGGTGGTGCGGCCACGAACCATGTGCTGATCGGAGCCACAGATGTTGGTGCTCACGGTGCGCAGTATGACGCCGTGGGGGACCTTCCGGCCGACATTGACGGGATTAACGCCAGGGCCGGCCTGCAGTTCGAAGGTGGGATACGGAGTGTCGATGATTTCCACGATCCCCGGTTCCTTGTATGCAACGGCTTTGTTACCTGACAATGGATGGCTCCTATGGTTTGTATATCGAACCCTCACGTGATTCTGCTTGCAGCAGACTGTCCGTGAGGTAGTTTGTTGTCGGTTTTGGTGAAGGAAGTTCCTAGCGAAGCTGGAACCGGCTAGGCGTCGATCACCATATCGGTCTTCGCGGTGGAGCAGCAGGGCAGGAACTTGCCTGCAGCGATTTCCCGTGCCCGGATGCCGCCCTGGTGGTTCATCTCAACGTCCCCGGAAAGCTTGACGACCTTGCAGGAGCCGCACATGCCTTCCTTGCAGTTCGCGCCGATTCGGACACCGGCCCGTTGTGCCGCCTCGAGAATGTGCTCTGCGGGGTCGATGCGTACGTTAATGCCGGTGCGCATGAAGGACAGGGTGAGGCTTCCCGTTCCGACTGTGTCGAAGCTGGAGGCATCGGGGGTCGCGGCCTCGGGCCGCGCGTCGGGAGAGGGCGCGTCCGGGTCCACGGTTTCCAGCGGCAGCCCCGTAGCCTTCAGGGTTCCCTCGGCGTCGTAGCCTGGCTCGTAAAGCCCGAACGCGGCGGGCTGGCTTTCATAGTAGTCCTCGGCCGAATCGGCGATTTCCTCGGCGATTTCCTCCGCAATATCTACTGCAAGCGCGAGCTCCGCCTGGTATTCGAGGAGCGTCTGGCGGTCTCCGGAGAAGAATTCCATGTAGATGGAGGTGTCATCGACGCCCACCTTTTGCAGGAGTTCAGTGGCGGTATTCAGGTAGCCTTCCGGGCCGCAGGCATAGACCTGGCGGCCGTTGGCATCGGGGGCCACCTCGTCGAGCATGGCCGCCGTCAGCCTTCCACTGAGCCCTTCCCAGCCCTCGGGTTTGCTGCGGTCACCCAGGGAGTAGAAGACCTTGATCCGCGAGTCCACGGAGGCGATGTAGGCCAGTTCCTTATGGAAGGCAAAGCCTCCGGCCTCCGCTCCGTGGTAAAGGACCACGACGTCGGCCTGTCCGGGCAGGGAGTGAATGGTCCGCACCATCGACATGATGGGAGTGATGCCTGCGCCGGCTGCCAGCAGGAGGTACCGTGCCCGCCGGTCGGCGTCGGGCAGGTGGAATGCCCCGACCGGTCCCAGCATCTCGAGGACGGTGCCGGGTTTGACGTTCTCGTGCACCCATGGCGAGACCAGACCAGTGGGATCACATTTGACGGTGATGTCGAAGGTCCACGGTTGGGTGGGTGAACTGGACAGCGAGTAGCTGCGGTCCGCCGGGTCCTGGTCCTCGCCGTTTACGGGAAATGCGACGTTCACGTACTGGCCCGGACGGAACGCCAGCGGCGCACCGTCGCAGCGGCGGAATACGAAGGTCATCATGCCGCCGGCCTCGGGCACGGTCTCGACACATTCGGCCATGAACTCCTGCGGATGCCAGGGGCCCAAGGCGCGGGCGGCACTGGCGGGTCCTTCGGTGCTGCCCATGACCCTGTTCCACGGCATCTCAAGACCGCGGATGCGCTGTGGTTCCTGGGTTGCCGTCTCAGTGAGGAGTTCAATCATGCCAAGTGCTCCTGCACGCGCTGCACGTACCAGTTGATGAAGGCCTCCACCTGGTACTCGCTCTTCATGTACGGGCCGGGCTCGTAGGCGGGGCTTCCGGCGCCCGTCTGGCACAGCTCCACGAACGCCTTGTCCTGCAGATTGGTCTGCTTCCAGGTGTAGGTGAGTTTGTCCAGGTCGTAGTCGACGCCTTCCTCGGCGTCGTCAGCTACCAGCCAAGTGGTGCGCACGAGGGTTTGGTGTTCGTTGATGGGGAAGACGCCGAAGGTGATGACGTGGTCTCCCAGGAAGTGGAACCAGCTGTTGGGCTGCAGGTGCATCGAGCAGCGGCCAAGTCGGAAGTCCCGCAAGTCACCGAGCAGCTTCTTGGAAAGCCGGCGCCCGTCGGGCGAGAACGATTCGCCTTCGCCGTCCAGCGATTCCCGTGAGATGCGGATTCCCGCGATGCGCGTGTCAAGCTCCTCGACCACCTCGTAGGGGAGGCCATAGCGGCGGCAACGCTCCTCGAGCGAGGACTGTGCTTCCTTGTTGCGGTCCCACACTTCCTCGAGATGGGCCGGGATCAGGCCCTCCGTCAGGCCCCAGGTGGGAAAGAGGGAACAGGCGAGCTCCGGGTGGCCGTCGCAGTGGTAGCACTCACGGTTGTTCTCCATGACGAGCTTCCAGTTGCCTTCCTCAACGATGTTCTGCTGGTAGGCGATTTTCGTCTTCGACAGATCGTGGGGTGCGAGGTAAGGCTCGAAGATCTTAGAGGTTTCGTCAAAGTCGGCCGGCGGCTCGTCCGCAATGCAGACGAAGATGAGTCCGGCAACCTCGCGGCTGTGGGCGCGCTTGAGGCCGAAGCAGCTCTTGTCGAATTTCGTTTCCCCGGGTGCCGAGGCGTGGATCAGATTGCCCTCGGGGGAGTACGTCCAGGAGTGGTAGCCGCAGACCAGGTTTCCTGTTGACCCCGCAGTCTCGGTCAGGACGCGGGCGCCGCGGTGGCGGCATACGTTGTGCAGGACGTTCACGCCGCCGTCGTCGTTGCGCAGCACGATCAGGGAGTAGGGACCATAGTCGACGGTGACGTAGTCGCCCGGCTCCGGGAGTTCGGCAATGCTGGCGGCAAAAATCCAGTGCTGGCCAAAAATGGCTTCCATGTCGATTTTGAAAATCGTGGAATCGGTGTAGAAGGGTGCATCGAGGGAATACCCTGCGCGCCGGAAAGCGAACAACTCGGTGATTTCCGCCAGCTGCTCAGCAGGCAATGATGAGGCGAGTTTTCCGCGTGAATTGAGGGGCAGGTGCACTGGAGCAGTCATGGGTTTCCTCCCGGGAGGCGTGGGTACTTGTGAGATCTGTCGAGACCGCGGATGCGTGGTGCAACCGTTGCCAAAAGTCGTTGTTCCACGAGATTAGGGCGGCGCGGGCTGCAATAAAAGCGCAAGATTCCGGAGATAACAGTGCACAATAGGTGCATGATTGATCAACGCCTCACAACACTTCGGGTGTTTGCCCGGTGCGGCACCGTCGGCGCAACCGCAGAGCTCTTGGGTTACTCTCCCTCCGCCGTCTCCGCACAACTGCGGGAGCTCCAGCGCGTGCTTGGCATGCAGCTGCTGACGAAGGACGGCCGGGGTGTGCGGCTGACCGCCACGGGCCGCTTTCTGGTGGAGGGCTCGGACGCCCTTGTTGCTGAATGGGAGAGCCTGCGGGCTGCGGCTATGGAGGCAGGCGACCAGGTGCAGTCCCGTTTTGGCCTCGGCGGATTCTCGACGGCGGCCGCCCAGTTGCTAGCGCCGCTGGCCGCTGCCTTGCGCTCAACACGCCCCCTGCTGGAGGTGCAGGTTCTGGAAGCCGACCCGGACCGCTGTTTCGACTTGTTGGTTGCCGAGCGAATCGATCTCGCGGTCATTGTTGCCATGCAGTCCCACACCTATGTCGAGGACGATCCCCGCTTCGAGCAGACCGTTCTGCTTGATGATCCCCTGGACGTGATCATTCCCTCCGACCATCCGCTGGCATCGCGGGAAACGGTGACGCTCGAAGAGCTGGCGTCGGAACCCTGGATCACCGAGGCAGCCGGATCCACCTACCATTCCCTGTTCACCGCGGCGTTCACGGCAGTCGGGGTGACGCCCCGTATTGCCCATGAGGCCGTTGAATGGGAAACCCAGATCGCCTTCGTTGGTGCCGGGCTGGGCGTAGGCCTGCTGCCGCGGCTGGCGCCCCTGCGCAGCGCCGAAAACGTGGTTCGACTGCGCATTACGGGCAAGGGGAAGCCTGCGCGCCGGATTGTCGCTGCGGTGCGCAGCGGCAGCATCGCATCGCCCCTGATCCAGGAATCGCTCGGCATTCTTCAGGACAGGGCCCATCGGATCCTCACGGCACGGCCCGAAGACGATCACTGAAGCAGCACGGTCACGGTTAGTTGCTGACGGGCAGGCAGGTCCACCCGCAATAAAGGCGGGACGTTGAGGGGCAGCTCAGAGTCCCTCAAACAGGTCGGTCAGCAGCGGACTGTCCGGCAGCCTGGTCGGCCACGCGATGATCGAAGACTCCCGGGAAACGATTCTGGCCCACCGGCGCTCGTTCACGCCGGGGTCGACAATGACATGTCGCTGGGATTTGTGCTCCAAAAGGCCCGCGACGATCCGGTGCGCCACCGTACTCGTGTCCACGTCAATGTCGATCCACTCATCCGGAACCGGGCGCAGATGGTACTCACGGGCAGGGTCCCAAGGCTCCAGGCCCTGTTGTTGCCGCCTCTGGTTCCAGCGTTCAAAGGTGGACGCGCGCAGGGCGCCGTGAACGAGCCGTTGCAATCCAGGGCCCGGAACCTGGCGTGCCCGTGTGAAGGCTTCGTCCGTGGCCCTGCCTATTGCGATGTGGTCGCGGTGCCCTGTGATCCCGTCGGGCCCGAAAGTCGCCACTACCTGCGGGCGCTCCTGGAGCAGGATGGCCAGGATCCTCCTAACCAGCTCCTCGAAATCCACTTCCGGGACGTGCCCGTCGTCGTAGTCCAGCCATTCGTGCCGGTCCGGAATGGTGCCGTGGGCCCGCCAGGCATTGACGCTTTCCTTTCGCCGCCAAGTGCCCAGCTCCTGCGGCGTAGTGGGGACGCCCTCTGCGATCTGCCCGGCCCCGCCGTCGGTCGCAAGGACCAGGCAGAACCGGAACCCGGGGTCGTTCTCGTGCAGGGCAATGGAGCCCGCGCAACCATAGGCATCATCGTCGGGATGCGCAACCACAACGGCCAGTGAACGGGCTTCGTCCATAGGACAGAGGCTAAACCCCGCGGATCCAGAAATACAGACTGCCAAGACGTGCTCGACGACGACCTGCCGCCTTACCAACGGAAGGCGTTGCTCTTATATCTTTTTCCGGCTATTGATATATGAGTCCTATACTAGGGCTGCATCTGCGAAAGATGGATCGTCAACTCAATGAGGAGTGGAACAGCATGCAGCAACTCGCGCACCGGCTCGAACGTCTGGGCACCGAAACTGCCTTCAGCGTCGCCCAAGCCGCGGCCGCCTGGAAGGCGAAGGGTAATCCCGTGTTCCCCTTCCATCTTGGGGACATCAACATCCCCACGGCCCCGCATATCGTTGAAGCAATGAACCGGGCCATCGCCGACGGCCATACGGGTTACTGCCCCGGCCCCGGCATCCCGCAGCTTCGCGAAGCCCTCGCCGAGGATATTGGCGCCCGCCGGGGAATCCAGTTCTCACCCGACAACGTCGTGGTGATGACGGGCGGCAAACCCGTCATCACCAAGTTCCTGCAGGCGGTCATGAACCCCGGCCAGGAAGTGCTTTATCCCAACCCCGGCTTCCCGATCTACGAATCGCAAATCGAATACCTGGGTGGCACGGCCGTGCCGTACCGCTACGTGCCCACAAGCCAGGGCTTCGCCATCGACCTCGACCAGGTGCGTGCATCGATCACCCCGAACACTGTCGCAATCATCTACAACGACCTGCAGAACCCCATCTCGGCCGAATCGACGAGTGCGGAGCGGGAGGCAATCGCGCAGCTCGCGCAGGAGCACGACCTCTGGGTCCTCTCCGATGAGGCGTACTTCGAGACGCGCTATGAGGGTGTCTCGAGCTCCATCGCGTCACTTCCCGGCATGGCCGAGCGCACCGTGATCCTCTACACCTTCAGCAAGAAGTTCGCCATGACCGGATCCCGACTGGGCTGCGCCGTCGCCCCGATCCAGGTTGCCAAAATCCTCAGCACACTCAACACCAACGACGAGTCGTGCACCACGCACTACGTGCAATGGGCCGGCATCGAAGCGCTCCGGGGCACCCAGGAGCCTGTACGGGAGATGCTCGACATCCTGCGAGGGCGCAGGGACGCCGCCTGCGAACTCGTGAACGACATTTCCGGCGTGCATGTCGCTGTCCCGCAGTCCACGTTCTACCTGTTCCCTGACGTTACCGACGCCATGCAGCGCATGGGTTACACGGCAGTGGGCGATTTCGCCTCAGCAGCCCTGTACGAAACCGGCGTCTCCTTCTGCACCCGCGAGCACTTCGGCCGCCGCCAGCCCGGTGAAGAGCGGCAGTACATCCGGCTCGCCTACTCCGGCATCGACGTCGCCGATATCCGCGACGGCCTCGGACGCCTCCGCAAGTGGATCGAGACCGCATGAGCCGGGTGGTCGTTACGGGACGTGTACCCGAAACCGCACTCGAGAAGCTGCGCGCAGAGCACGACGTCGATGCGTGGTCCGGTCCGGAGTCCATTGGCCGCGAGGAGCTCCTGCGCCGGGTAGCCGGGGCCGATGCCGTGCTGAGCCTGCTCACTGAACGCATCGACGCCGAGCTGCTGGACGCTGCGGGCCCGCAGCTCAAAGTGGTCGCGAACGTCGCCGTCGGTTATGACAACATCGACGTGCCAACCTGCACCGCACGGGGCATCGTGGCCACCAACACGCCGGGCGTGCTCACCGAGGCCACCGCCGACATCGCGTTCGGCCTCATCCTCTCGGCAACGCGTCGGCTGGGAGAGGGGGAACGGCTCATCCGCTCCGGCCAGGCCTGGAAGTGGGGCATGTTCTTCCTGCTCGGCAGCAGCCTGCAAGGCAAGACCCTCGGCATCGTCGGGATGGGCGGCATCGGCCAGGCCACCGCACGCCGTGCCAAGGCCTTCGGCATGGAGGTCGTCTACCAGTCGCGCAGTGAGATCGATCCAAGGGTGGCAGCCGAGCTGGGCGCCCGGCGGCTCGAACTCGATGAGTTG
>NZ_JARHXQ010000348.1:0-2393 GCF_029222765.1 Arthrobacter sp. Cr_A7
TGCTTGTAGTTCTCAACCTCGCTGACGGGCCGCGCCTCGGCCTCGTTCGGGTTCTCGCCGGACTCCGATTTGGCCCTGCGCTGGCGCAGCAGGTCCCAGCACTGGTCCAGGCTTTCCTCTACCTTCTTGAGCCGGGCCTGGTCCGGCGCCTGCCCGTCGCTCGAGCCCTCGCGGAGTGAATGTTCCTCCTCCACCAGGGCCTGGATACGCGCCAAAAGATCCTGATCGTCCATAACTTTCCCCTTACTCCGGACCGGTCACTTTGGTTCCCTCAGCGTACGTAGTCGGTGCAGAAGCCACCACCCCTGCGCGGTACCATCAAGTTCATGCCCACTGTGCTTGAAATGGCAGGTCCAATCCTGGAAATGCTGACCTGGTTGTGCCTGCCCGCCGGGCTGGGCCTGCTGTTCTACACCGGGTTCCTCCGCCGCTTCGTGCACCCCTGGGACGTGGCCGAGGCAGTGGTGTACTCCGACACCACGGGCGTGGGCTTCCGCTGGTTCGACCGCAAATACCAGGTGCACCATGCCCCGATGTCCCCCCACGACATCAAGGACCTGGCGGTGGGCGACACACTTCCTATCTACTACCACCCCAAACGTCCCACCCAGTGGCAGATGGCCGCACCCGAGGAAGCCGGCAAAACGGCCTCCTTGCTGGGCCGCGCCCTGACCGCCATCGGGGCAGTGGCGCTGTTGGCAGGCTTCGTCCTGCCCATGTTTTAGCGCCGGATCCTTTAAAGCTGGTGGTTTCCCCAGCTCCTAACCGGCCAGGACGACGCCGATGCCCAGGCCTCCCAGCGCCACCCCCGCAAAGGCCGTCCAGAGCACCGCGGTGATGTCGGCGTCGACACTTTCCTGATGGATGCCGCGGGAGCTGGTGCTGTAGCGCCGGCGCTGGGTGAGGTAGATGGCCAGTGCAGCGCCGGCGGAAACGGCGAACAGCAGCAGGATGGGGAACCCGTGGGCAGGGAGCCAGCGCAGGAAAATGGCGCTGACCGTTACCAGTGCCATCATGGTCCGGCCCCAGGCCAGCGTGGTCCGCTCCGGCTGGAGGCCCGGATCCCCGTGCGGGCCGGCAGGGCGGCGGGAATTTCCCATGCGTCAGCGCCAGAGGATAAAGACCAGGACGACGGCGGCCGCCAGGGCCCCTGCTCCGGCGAGGAGGGGCACAATGAGCGGCAGCGGCAGGGGAACCTTATTGCGCATGCTGCGTTCCACCCGCAGCCACCGCACCGCCGAGCCGGCACTGAGCAGCATGCCGAGCAGCAGCAGGACCACGGCCAGTCCCTTGCGGACCGGCTCCAAAAACAGGTCGGCGGTGAACGCCTCAATGGCGATGCCTCCCGCCAGCAGTGCAAGGGACGTTCGGATCCAGGCGAGGAAGGTGCGCTCGTTGGCGAGGGTGAACCGCGGGTCCGGTTCTTCCCCGCCCGGCAGCAGGCGCTCGGCGATTTTTCCGCGCGACGGCGGCACGGGTTCCCCGGGTCCCTGCTGCCTGTTCGTCACGGTGCCAGTTTAGTTGGGGACGGCGTCAGCTTCCGCCGCGCGGGGCAAACATGATGACCGCCACGCCCAGCAGGCAAATCAGGGATCCGGCCACGTCCCACCGGTCGGGGCGGAAGCCGTCAAAGATCATGCCCCAGGCCAGCGAGCCGGCGACGAACACCCCGCCGTAGGCTGCCAGGATCCGGCCAAAATGGGCGTCGGGCTGGAGTGTGGCCACGAAGCCGTATGCGCCCAGGGCTATGACGCCCAGCCCGGCCCACCACCAGTCCTTGCCTTCCCGCACGGATTGCCACACAAGCCAGGCGCCACCGATCTCCGCCGCTGCCGCCAGCACGAACAGCAGGACAGTCTTACCGATGGTCAACGTTTCATCAGGAGTAGCCACGCAGCCATCATGCCAGCCGGGAATGCAGTCGGCGCACGAAAGGTTGGGGCAGGTATGGAGCGCATAGGATTCCTTTCATTCGGCCATTGGGGCCCCGGCCAGGGCTCCCGCACCAGGACTGCCGGCGAGGCATTGCTCCAGGGCATCGAGCTGGCGGTGGCCGCCGAGGAGCTCGGCGTGGACGGAGCATTTTTCCGCGTCCACCACTTCGCCCGCCAGCAGGCCTCCCCGTTCCCGCTGCTCTCCGCTATTGCAGCACGCACCCGCAGGATCGAAATCGGCACCGGCGTTATCGACATGCGGTACGAGAACCCGCTGTACATGGCGGAGGAAGCGGCGGCAACGGACCTGATCAGCGGAGGCCGGCTGCAGCTGGGCATCAGCCGCGGTTCACCCGAGCCTGCGCGCAACGGAGCCGCGGCTTTCGGCCACGTGCCGGACGCCGGGGAAACAGATGCCGACATGGCCCGCCGGCACACGGCACTCTTCCGTAAGGCGAT
>NZ_JARHXQ010000349.1:0-923 GCF_029222765.1 Arthrobacter sp. Cr_A7
TGGATGCGTTTCTGGGCTGGCTGCTGGGAACGTCGAATCAGTCCGCGGCCACCTCGTTCGGAACGGCGCGTTCTTTCCGGCGCCGCACCGGGTGGTGCTGGAACATCACCCCCGAGATCCCGGTCACCGGTGAGGTCCATGACCAGATTCAGGTCGACGGGATCTATGTGGGCTCGTGGTGCTGCTTGATCGCTGTGGCCGGGGATTACGTGCTGGGCTGGCAGTGGTGCGACACCGAGAAAAAGGCCGCGTGGGCTGCCCTGCTCGCCAGGTTCCCCGCCCCCACCGTGGTGGTCACCGATGGCGGCTCCGGGATCGCAGCGGCCCTGTCCGAGTGCTGGAGTGAGACCGCGATCCAGCGGTGCCTGGTGCACGTCCAACGGAACGTCCGCACGTACCTGACCGGCCGCCCCCGGACCGAGGCGGGCAAGGCGTTGCTGCGCCTCGGGCGGGCCCTGACCCGGATCACCACCGCGGCCGAAGCCGCGGCCTGGCTGGGCAGTCTGAATGACTGGCACCAGAATCATGGGCACCTGGTCAAAGCCCGCACCTACCGCAACGGCAACGCCGTCGTGCCGGCGTGGGTCAGGGCCAATCAGGCCTGGTGGTACACCCACGACCGGCTCCGTAAGGCCTACCGGCTGCTGGAACGGCTCAGCCAGGCCGGGACACTGTTCACCTACCTGCGCGCCGAGTTCGCCGGCCTGCAGATCGCCTCAACAACCAACCGCATCGAAGGCGGCACCAACGCCCAACTCCGGCTACTGCTCCGCGCACACCGGGGCATGAGCGAAGAGCACCGCAAACGCGCGATCGAGTGGTACCTCTACCTCCACAGCGAACAACCCCTGCCACCGGCCAAACTCATCAAAGCCAAGCACTACCGCCCGGCCAAGACCGAAGCCGGGACCACCACCGACCAA
>NZ_JARHXQ010000034.1:0-2543 GCF_029222765.1 Arthrobacter sp. Cr_A7
ACGGTTACCACTTGCCCTTGCGGTTGAAGTCGCGGTGTCCGCCCTCGTTGCCGCGGGGCTTGCGGGAGCCGTCGCCGTGGCCGCCGAAGCGGGAGTCGCTGGACTGGCCACGGTCACCGAAGGAGCGCTCGGAACGTTCGCTGTAGGAGCGGCCGCCGCGGTCCGCGGAGGTGCGCTCGCCGTCGTTCTTGCGGAACTCCTTCTTGAACCCGCCGCTGCCCTTGAAGTTGCCGCCGCGGTCACCGCCACGGTCGCCGCCGCGGTTGCCCTGGTAAGCGCCGCGTTCGCCCGAGGGCTTGCGTCCGTTATCCAGCTCGAGGTGGATCAGCTCGCCACCAATCCGGGTGCGGGACAGGGCACGCAACTGCTCGGGGCTCAGGTCCGCGGGCAGCTCCACCAGGGAGTGGTCCGAGCGGATATCGATGCCGCCGATCTGCGCCGAGGAGATGCCGCCCTCGTTGGCGATGGCGCCCACGATGGAACCGGGCATGACGCGCTGGCGGCGTCCCACGGCGATCCGGTAGGTAGCGTTGCCCTCGGTGAGCGCACGGGTGGGGCCGCGGGAGCCGAAGCCGTCCTTGGAGCGCTCGCGCTTCTGGAACTCGGGAGCTGCGGGGAGCTCCTTGACCAGCAGCGGCTGTCCGCCCTGTGCCATCACGGCAAGCGCGGCTGCGATCTCCGAGGCCGGAACGTTGTGCTCTTCCTCGTAGGACGCGATGAGGTCGCGGAACGGAGCCACGTCCTCGGAGGCCAGGGTCTCCGTGATGCGCTCGGCGAACTTGCCCAGGCGCAGCGTGTTCACGGTCTCCGCCGTGGGCAGGTGCATCTGCTCCACCGGCTGGCGGGTGGCCTTCTCGATGGAACGCAGCAGGTACTTCTCGCGCGGCGTCATGAAGAGGATCGCGTCACCCGAACGGCCTGCACGGCCGGTACGGCCGATGCGGTGCACGTAGGACTCGGTGTCATGCGGGATGTCGTAGTTGATGACGTGGCTGATGCGCTCCACGTCAAGGCCACGGGCTGCGACGTCGGTGGCCACGAGGATGTCGATGCGGCCTTCCTTCAGCGCGTCCACAGTGCGTTCGCGCTGCTGCTGCGGGATGTCACCGTTGATGGCCGCCGCCTGGAAACCACGGGACTTCAGCTTGTCGGCGAGGTCCTCGGTAGCCATCTTGGTCCGCACGAAGGCAATAACGCCGTCGAACTCTTCAACCTCGAGGATGCGGGTCATCGCATCGAGCTTGTGCGGGCCCATGACCTGCAGGTACCGCTGGCGGGTGTTGGCGCCGGTGGTGGTCTTGGACTTGACGGAGATCTCGGCCGGGTTGTTCAGGTACTGCTTGGACATGCGGCGGATCTGGCTCGGCATGGTGGCGGAGAACAGTGCAACCTGGCGGTCCTCGGGCGTCTGCTGGAAGATCTGCTCAACATCGTCCGCGAAGCCCATGCGGAGCATTTCGTCAGCCTCGTCCAGCACCAGGTACTGGAGCTCGGACAGGTCAAGGGAGCCCTTGGCGATGTGGTCGATCACGCGGCCGGGGGTACCCACAACCACCTGGGCGCCGCGGCGCAGGCCTGCGAGCTGGGGGCCGTAGGCGGAGCCGCCGTAAACGGGAAGGACGGTGAAGTCGTCGATGTGCTTGGCGTAGGAAGTGAAGGCCTCGGCAACCTGGAGCGCGAGCTCACGGGTGGGAGCCAGCACCAGGGCCTGCGTCTTGCGGGACGGGCCGTTGAGGTCGTGGAGCTCTGCCAGGCGGGACAGTGCCGGTACTGCGAATGCTGCAGTCTTACCGGTGCCGGTCTGGGCGAGGCCCACAACGTCGCGGCCTTCAAGCAGCAGCGGGATGGTTGCTGCCTGGATGGGGGACGGCTTTTCGTAGCCGACGTCCTGCAGGGCGGCCAGGACGCGGCCGTCGATGCCGAGGTCGGCGAACTTGATGCCTTCTTCATCGTCTTCCTCAACCTTGGCGGCGGGAGCGGACGTCTCTGCGGCGCGTGCGGCGGGTTCTGCTGCCGGGGCAGCGGCTTCTTCAGCGGGCTCTGCTGCGGGGGCAACGGCCTCGGTGAATTCGACAGCCGCGGTGGGGGCGTCGTTCACGGTGTTCGGGGTGTCGACGGAGTCGTTGTGATTTTCGGGCATAGGGAAATATTCCTCATCCATAGGGGGCCAGGCGGCACTACCCGAGGTGAGTGGAGCCGCAGTACGTGTGCCGTGGATGCCGGGCAAACATTGACCGGCCGGTCACAGAAGTCCGGCGCTTTCGCAATCCCGTGGCAGGACTTCGCGCTGCATCTCTTGGCTGCTATCCCAGCAGTCTGTACAGCGTTTTCTTTAGCCGGCTCTCCCTATGAAAATGCCCGCATCGCTTGTGCGGGCCCCAACACTTGCCAGTCCTGCCTCAAAAATTGGGCAGGAATAAGGGATTTCCGGAGTGGGGGATGTTTCAAGTGTACGGTACGGAAGGTGCGCACCGGAAATCAGGCGGCCGACGGCGGCGGTGAGCTTGCGCACACGGTGCGCCTCCGCCGTCGTACTTTCCCCC
>NZ_JARHXQ010000350.1:0-6939 GCF_029222765.1 Arthrobacter sp. Cr_A7
TGGCGTTGCCGTGGGAACGGTGGCCCGGGCGTACAAGGAACTTGAGGCCGCCGGTGTTGTTGAATCACGACGGCGGGGCGGCACCATTGTTGCCGGTGTTGCCCCGGGTGCCGGGGACGCAGCCCCGGCGCCGGTCCCGGAGGAGGTGACTGCCGCCGTCGACCGTTACATCGGCGCCGGGCGGAAAGCGCAACTCAGTGACGAGGTCCTGCTGGACCTTCTTCGCGGCAGGCTCAGGCGAAAATGATGCAGGCGAGGCAGGACCACACCGATAGACTTGGGGCGTGAGCATTCCAACGCCTTATGAAGACCTCCTGCGCGATGTCCTGGCCTCAGGCACGCACAAGTCGGACCGCACGGGGACCGGAACCACCAGTGTTTTCGGGCGCCAGCTGCGCTTTGACCTGACGAAAAGCTTCCCGCTGATCACCACCAAGCGGGTCCACTTCAAGTCCGTGGCGGTGGAACTCCTGTGGTTCCTGCGCGGCGAAACGAACGTGAAGTGGATGCAGGACCAGGGCGTCACCATCTGGAATGAGTGGGCCGACGCGGACGGCGACCTGGGTCCGGTGTACGGCGTGCAGTGGCGCAGCTGGCCCACTCCGGACGGCGGCCACATCGACCAGATCGCGGAGCTGGTGGAGAACCTGAAGTCCAACCCGGACTCGCGCCGGCATATCGTGTCCGCCTGGAATGTCTCCGAACTGAACGACATGGCACTTCCGCCGTGCCACGCGTTCTTCCAGTTCTACGTGGCCGACGGCAAGCTGTCCTGCCAGCTGTACCAGCGCTCCGCGGACATGTTCCTGGGTGTGCCGTTCAACATCGCCTCCTACGCCCTGCTCACATGCATGGTGGCCCAGCAGGTGGGTCTGGAGCCCGGCGAGTTCATCTGGACCGGCGGCGATGTGCACATTTACGAAAACCACATGGACCAGGTCCTCAAGCAGCTGGAGCGGGAGCCGTACGATTACCCTCAGCTGAAGATCAACCGCAAGCCGGCCTCGATCTTTGAATACACCCTGGAAGACTTCGAAGTGGTGGGCTACCAGCACCACCCCACGATTAAGGCGCCGATCGCAGTATGAGCACCGAAAACTTCACGGATCCGCAGTCCTTCACCGAAGAGCTGGCCGCCTCGGTCACCGGCGTTGGGCTGGTGTGGGCCCAGACCCCCGACGGCGTCATCGGCAAGGACGGGGACATGCCCTGGCACCTTCCGGAGGACCTCAAGCACTTCACGCGGCTGACCACCGGGCACCCGGTCATCATGGGCCGCAAGACCTGGCTGTCCTTCCCGGAGAAGTACCGCCCCCTGCCCGGGCGCACCAACATCGTCATCACCCGGCAGAAAAGCTGGGCCGACACGCCTGAGGCGGAGGGCGCCGTCGTGGTTCCTTCCCTCGATGACGCGCTGCTGGAGTCCCAGTTCGTCGACGGCGGCGACACCGTGTGGATCCTGGGCGGCGGGGAGATTTTCCGCCAGTCCACGGACCTCGCCAACGTCGCGGTGGTCACCACCATCGATGTGGAGGCCGACGGCGACACGTTCGCCCCCGAGCTTGGCACCAGTTGGGAGGCTTCGGCCTCCGTCCCGCCGGACGGCTGGCTGACCGCAGCCAACGGCACCCGCTACCGATTCACCAAATGGTCAAGGACCGAGGGCTAGAAACGTGCTGAAGAAACCTGAAACCCTCTTTGTCCTGGGGTACATGCTGCTCCCGCTGCTGGCGCTCCTGTCCGCGATCGTTGGGCTCACCATGATCCTGGGCGGCAACAAGATCGCCGGCGCGATTGTGCTGGTGGTGGTCACGCAGGTCTTCGCCTTCGGCGCCTTCTTCGCGCTGCGCGCCCGGAAAGCGGCTGTGCTGGAGGAGACCAAGCGGGGCTGAGCCGGTCTGCGCTGCAGGCCCCATGGGGAGCTCACCCCATCGCGGCTTATCCGATGCTGTCCTAGGCTGGGTGCTGCCGCGCAACGGGACGGCGGTTCGAAATATTGGGGGGATGCCGGGTGGCAGGAACTTTGTGGGGCGCCGACGTCGAGCAACTGCGCAATCTGGCGCGGGAGCTGGGCCGAACGTCGGATTCGCTGCTGCAGCAATCAACATCGCTGGGCAGCGCCATCAACAACAATTCGTCCTGGAAGGGCCAGGACGCCGTCAGGTTCCGGTCCGATTGGAACGGCACGCACCGTATGCTCCTCCAGCAAACGGCATTGGCGCTGAAGCAGGAGTCCGCGAAGCTGCTGGAACACGCCAATCAGCAGGAGAATGCGAGCAACAGCGGCGGTTCACCAGCCGGAATATCGGGCGGCGGTGGAACCGGCGCGGGAAACTCGGGGCCCGCGGGTCCTTGGGGTCCGGAGTGGCTTTCCAACGGTGATTCGCCCTTCCGCCGGGGCTGGGATGCGTACAACGGTGTGCTGGGCATGAAGACTTCTCCCTTGGCAGTTCGGGACATCACACAGTTCGCGGGGCGCTACGGAGACGACATCGCAACCGCTTGGCAGAATGGGTTCCGGGCTGACGCGTTGGCGATAATTCGCAGCGAAGAGCTTTGGAATGTGGCCAAAGTAAACGACGAGCTGCGCGGCTTCTTCTCGACAACAGCGGACCTGGTGAGCGGAAGGTTCGGCGACCTCGCTGAGTCCATCCGCATGCCAGGGGCGGCCGAGCTCACAGACAGCAGCATGTTCAGGCTTAACGCGGCTGGTAACCTGCTCGGTGCTGTAGGAATCGGCCTGGACGGACTCGATACGGTCAATGCCATCCGCGCAGGTGAAACGGGCGACGCCATGCGGTCGGGATTCAAGACGGCACTGGGCTTGGCGGCTTTTGCCCCTCCGCCAATCAACGTGACCAGCATGGTGATCAGTGGGGCATGGGCTGCGGTGGAACTGTTTCCGGGAGCCAAAGACGCTATCGACAGCTCCTTCGACGTGGCCGGCGAGGTCGTCGAGGATGTAGTGAACAACGTCAGCGAAGGCGTCAAAGACTTTTTCGGCTGGTAACGGCCATGAGGAGAGGGGAAGCAACAATGTCCCAATTACCTGGGATTGAAGACAGGTCCGTCGGATTCGGCTTTGCAGACATGGCCTACATCCTGCAGCTTGAAAGCACCCGAGCATCGGAAACTAGCGCCTCCTGGCTTCGGCTTGCCGATGAAACACGTGATCCAGGCCTTGTACGGGCAGGCCTGTCATCCCTGATTGCACGGGGACTGGCCACGGTGGCGCCGGACCTGACCGTCAGCTTCGATACGCGGCTTGATGTCGTCGCATACACTGTGGCAAACGCAGAAAGATGGACCCAGTTGGACCTCCTCGACTCAGCAGAAACCGGCGACACCGTCTTGCACATCGAGTCCGACAAAACGAAGCTGCTGTTTCAGCCGCGAACGATGCTGGCGTGGTTTGCCCTGCCGCAGGATCCTGACGTCGCGCCGGAAGCGGCTCAATCCTTTGTGGTCCGGGAGCATCTTCGCGAGCACGCTCATGGCGGTGTGCGGATCCGCACGTTAGGGTCTATGGGGCCTGCGGAACTCTTGGTTCGCCGTGAAGACAGCCACTGGATCTGCGCCCCTGTTCATGGAGACATCGTTGGAAAGCATGTCGTAGCGCCGGACGAAACGGCTCTAACCGGCATCCTTAGCGACCTTCGGGTAGGTGAGGGCATTGCTGCCAACGCCTGATAAGACCTTTTCCCGACGCAGAGTCGATCGCCTGTATTTCTTTGCCCGGGACGCCGACCGCAGAATATTCGCTTACACACGTGATGAATGGGGTGTCGGCGGTGCTCAGCCTTTCGGCAACTATGGAGCCCGCAGCGTTGCCACGCTGTCCTTACTTGTCATCTGTCTGGGGATACCCGCGCTCCTGGCTCCGATATTCGTCATCGGCGCAGTTATCAGCCTAAAGATCGGCCCGGCCCTGTTCTTTCTGCTTTGCACACTGCTGTTCACTGGCGGTTGGGTCCTGACGATCCAGTCCCTCAGACGTGAACTGCGGGCACGCCGGCTGCGGCGGGAAAGGGGCCTGCCCAAACCCTCTGTCATCGTCAGCGACGACCAGGCGAGGGAATGGTTCACCGCCCACCCCGGTTCCATCCCAATTACGCGGGACAACTTCCCTGAGAGCACGTATCCATTTCCAGGGGAAGCCGCTTAGCCCGCTTCATAGTGACAGAGCCTATGACCATGCCCGATCGAAAGTATTTCTTCGCCCAAGATACGGACCGCAGAATTTTCGCGTACACGGAAGCAGAATGGGGCGCTGGCGGGGCCCAGCCTTTCGGCAATTACACCGCACGCAGCATCGCCAGCATGTCGTTGCTGGTTGCCGTGTTAACGGTCCCGGCTCTCTTGGGTCCCGTTTTGCTGATCATAAGCGTCGCTGGCCTACACCTCGGTGCCATGCTGTTTTCGTTTGGTATTCACCGTCCTGTGCACCGGCGGTTGGCTTCTCACCATCCGGTCCCTCCGGGGAGAACTGCGTGCACGTCGGCTTCGCAGGGAACGCGGCTTGCCCCGTCCCTCTGTAGTTGTCACCGACGACCAGGCGCGTGAATGGTTTACTGCCCACCCCGGTTCCGTCGCGGTCACCCGAGATAACTTCCCTGAAAGTACATACCCCTTTCCAGGGGAACCCACCTAAGCCTCGTCTGCTCCATCATCTTCACTGGTGGCTGGTTCTGGGTGTTGTACAGCCGACCAACCACCTTGCTCTCGCCGCGGCGGGGTGCAGGTCTCAACGGTGCTGAACCGCATTCAATCGATTCGACAGGACTCGCGTGCAGAACGGCATTCCAGGCAGCAATGCGGGTAGCGGCCCCAACTCGGACGGCCAAGTCCGTGCCTACCACGAACAGGCGCTGGCACGCGGGGAAAAGAGGGTCCTGCTTCGCACCGTCGAGGGCAGGCTCCACAGTTACGCGAAGGACGAGCTCGGCGTGGTCACCGCCAGTTCGCACCCCCAGGTGCGGTCCGCTGCCGGCTTCATGGTGATGGCTGTCTTCTTAGCTGCCGTGGCGGTCTTTTCTATCCTGCTGGTAGCCGGACCCACCAGCAGGGGTGAAGACCCGATGTGGGACGCCCTGTTCCTGACCGCGGCCGGGGTGGGTGGCACCCTTTACGCTATTCGGATGGCGAAGGTGGCCTCGGCGGCCAAGCGCCTCCGGGCCGAGCGGGGAATCCCGGAACCAACAGCCAAGCAATTCGACTGGTAAGGGGACAGCCTGCTGATGGTTTTCAATCGAGAAGCTGAGCGGCGAAACGACGCCGTGTATGCCGAGCACAAGGAGGCGCTGTCACGGGGAGAAAAACGCGTCCTCCGGAGGACCGCAACCGGCGAACTGCACAGTTATCCTGCGGACGAGATCGGTTTCTCGCCGGGCCGGGGCCAAGCGCAGGTCCGGACATGGTGGGGCATGGGAATTGTGTCTGCCGTCTTAGGGCTTTTAGTCATCCTTTCATTGGTAATTCTTCTGGTCCCGGCGGGAAGCGGCGAGCAGCCCTTCTGGGGCGCCTTGTTCCTCACCGCGCTGGGAGGATTCGGGGCGTGGTACACCTTCAGCATGGCCCGCGACGAGTACCGGGCCAAGAAGCTGCGGAAAGAGCGGAAGGCGCCCGAACCAGGCGCAGGACACGTCTCACGGTGACCCGCTGGCCGGGCATTGGTAGGCAGTCGGTGCGTGCCGCCGTCGTCTGTTCCGTTCAGGAGTGACGTAACCGACTGCGCCCAGCCGGTTCCAAAGTCTAAACTGGACGGATGACTACAGCAGCTACCCCTTCCGTCGGCCTGGTCGGATGGCGCGGCATGGTCGGTTCCGTCCTCATGCAGCGCATGCAGGACGAGGGCGACTTCGCCAACATCAACCCGGTGTTCTTCTCCACCTCCAACGCGGGAGGTGCCGCGCCGTCCTTCGCTGACGGCGCCGGCAAGCTCGAGAACGCGTTCGACATCGACACCCTCGCGAAGCTGCCCATTATTGTCACCGCCCAGGGCGGCGACTACACCAAGCAGGTCCACGGCGAACTCCGCAGCCGCGGCTGGGACGGCCTCTGGATCGACGCCGCCTCCACGCTGCGCATGAACGACGATTCCATCATCGTCCTGGACCCCATCAACCGCGACGTCATCGACAAGGGACTGGTCAACGGCACCAAGGACTTCATCGGCGGCAACTGCACCGTGTCCTGCATGCTGATGGGCCTCGGCGGCCTATTCAAGAACAACCTGGTCGAGTGGGGCACCTCCATGACCTACCAGGCTGCCTCCGGCGGCGGCGCCCGGCACATGCGTGAACTGCTCAGCCAGTTCGGCACGCTCAACTCCCAGGTCAGCACGGAACTGGACGACCCGGCGTCGGCCATCCTGGACATCGACCGCAAGGTCCTCGCCCACCAGCGCACGGACATCGACGCCACCCAGTTCGGCGTGCCGCTGGCCGGCTCCCTGATCCCCTGGATCGACGCGGACCTGGGCAACGGCCAGTCCAAGGAAGAGTGGAAGGCCGGAGTCGAGACCAACAAGATCCTGGGCACCTCCGAGGAAAACCGCGTGATCATGGATGGCCTTTGCGTCCGCATCGGCGCCATGCGCTCCCACTCCCAGGCCCTCACCCTCAAGCTCCGCGAGGACCTGTCCGTCGCCGAGATCGAGAAGCTCCTGGCCGAGGACAACGAATGGGCCAAGGTGGTTCCCAACACCAAGGAAGCCTCCATGGCCGAGCTCACCCCCGTGGCAGCCTCCGGCACCCTGGACATCCCGGTGGGCCGCATCCGCAAGATGGAGATGGGCCCGCAGTACATCAGCGCCTTCACCGTGGGCGACCAGCTCCTCTGGGGCGCCGCCGAGCCGCTGCGCCGCATGCTCAACATCGCCACCGGCACCCTGTAACCCTCCAGCACAGCAACGCGGGGTCACTTACCGCCCGATCCGCC
>NZ_JARHXQ010000351.1:0-732 GCF_029222765.1 Arthrobacter sp. Cr_A7
TGGCTTTTCCTTCGGGCAGCTTTGGAATCACACCAAGCTGGGCTGGCTCGACAAGATGTAGTCCAGCGCCGCAGGACCGGTCATCGACAGCCCCGGCCACACCAGCTGGCCGCCGCGGACGTACGGCTCAACCTGGGTTTGCCGGCGCATGGCGATCCACAGTGAAGCGCTGGCAATTGGCTCCTCGCCATTGAGGAAACACCAGCTCAGGTACAGCCCGTACACCTCGTCCTCGCGCAGGCCCGGCTGCTTGTCCGGGTCACAGGTGATGCATTCCAAAAGGAAACGGCTGCAATTCGGCACACTCATATCTGTAAACCTCCTGCTAAGAACCCACGGACCCGGGTTCCAGTGCCGTGCGGCAGCGCGCGGCAACAGAACCTCGCAAGTAGTTCGGAGCCGCTATCCCGGTGGATGGGTGCCAAAATGCAGGTCTTCCTGACGCAGAGCCGCAGTGCAAGGATTTCCTCATGAACAACAACATGAGCGGCAACGAGGGGACCCACGGGCAGCACCTGCACGCCCACACGTCTCCGACCACGCAACAAATGCGTACCGTTGGCCAGCGCCGCCGCGACGCCGAAGAAAAGTTGGAACACCACCTCCAGGAAGCCCGCCACAAGGACGACGCCCCTAAGCCGGACGACGGCGGGACCTCCTCGGGCGCAAAGGCGGACAACCCTGACAAGGAAGAGCAGGGCACAGACAGCCGGACCTAAAGGCCGCGCGGCT
>NZ_JARHXQ010000352.1:0-20752 GCF_029222765.1 Arthrobacter sp. Cr_A7
TGGGATTTGAACCCACGTTGGCTTTTACACCAAACAACATTTCGAGTGTTGCACCTTCGGCCGCTCGGACACGTCACCAACCTCAATAGGGTACCGGAGCGAGGCGCACATCCCCAAAACGGGCGGTCAGGCGGGTGAGGCCCTGTGGCCGCTCGCATTGTCAGACCCCCGCGGGATGATGTTTTTATGGGAAGCGCGGCGGTGGTGAGGGCATTTGCGGATATCGATGCCGCTCTTGCCGTGCTGGCTGCGGAGGTGGCTGGGGCGGGTTTGGAGCCGTTTTCGGTGGCTGATCCGTTGCGTGGTTTGGCGGATGGGTGCCTGGACATCCTTGCCGGTGTTGCGGGGTGTGAGGCGCGGCTGGCCGGGTTGAAGGCGCAGGCTGTGGCGGCCTATGCGGAGAGCGACCGGGCGGTGACGCCTGCCGCTGTATCAGCGCAGGCGCAGGAGATGGCGGCGGTCGCCGAGGTCGCGGGTGTGTTGACCATTGGTGCGCGGGCTGCCGGTGTGCTGCTGGACCAGTCCCAGGTGCTGGCCAATGTTTTGCCGTTGACCCTTGCGGGGTTGCAGGACGGAAGCCTGTCGTGGGCTCACGCGAAGGCCATGGTCGAGGAAACCGCCACCCTGGATCGGGCCGGGGCCGCTGCGCTGGAGGCGCATTTCCTGGGCCCGGACGCACCGAACCCGGCCACCGCGCCGGCGCCGGGTGAGTTGGTGCCGCACCGGTTCCGGCACAAGGCCCGGATCTGGCGGGAACGCCACCACCCCGAATCCCTTGAGAAGCGCCATGCCAGGAGTGTCGCGGAGCGGCGGGTGGAGCACCGTCCTGACATGGACGGGATGGCCTGGTTCCACGCCTACCTCCCGGCGGACACCGCGTCGGCGATGTGGAACCGCACCACCGCCCTCGCCCGGGGGTTGCAGGGCCCGGACGAGTCCCGGACCCTGCCCCAGCTCTGCGCCGACATCTTCGCCGACGCCGTCCTCAGCAACGGACAGGACAGGCAGAACGGGCAGAGCCCCGGCCGTACGGTTGCGGAGGTCCGTACTCCGCACGCGGAGGTCCTGGTTACGGTGCCGGTGTTCTCGCTTATGGGTCTGACGGATGAACCGGCGATGCTTGACGGCTACGGCCCGATCCCGGCGTCGATGGCGCGAAAGTTGGTGGCGGACGGGGCTGGCTCGTTTTATCGGGTGCTGGTGGATCCGCGGGACGGGGCGCCGTTGGAGATCGGGCGCACCAGCTACCGGGTCACCAAAGCTATCCGCCGCTGGCTGCGGATGCGAGACGGGAAGTGCCCCTTCCCGGGCTGTTCCAACAACTCCCTGGACAACGAAGCAGACCATTTGCTGGCCTGGCATCACGGCGGGACCACCGGAATCAGCAATCTGGGCCAGCCCTGCCGCAAACACCACCGCCTGAAACACACCAGCGGTTGGACACCCACCCCGGCCACCAAAAACGAACCACCCGGCTGGATCTCACCCTCAGGCCGAAGATACAAAAGCGAACACCAGGACTGGGAACCACCACACTGGCCTCGAGGATGCCTGCCCGGGGAAAGAAGCCTTTTCGAAGAGGCGATACTGAAGCGACTGTCTGCCTAGCGGTCGGCTCTGCGTAACGGTTATGCGCGGGGCCTAACGGTTTTGCCGCTGGCGGACGTTCCTAAGCTGCACCGGACACAACTTCTGAGAAGACGCACGCCCTCGGTGTCAGACTTTCCCCGCGCCCATCGGTCCAGCTAGATTCATCAGCACAATGACTAACGCGCAGAATCCCGTCCACGCC
The DNA here is from genome assembly GCF_029222765.1 of Arthrobacter sp. Cr_A7. Taxonomy (NCBI): domain Bacteria; kingdom Bacillati; phylum Actinomycetota; class Actinomycetes; order Micrococcales; family Micrococcaceae; genus Arthrobacter; species Arthrobacter sp. Cr_A7. The sequence goes on from NZ_JARHXQ010000352.1 coordinate 1,793, forward strand.
ACCGCCTACTGGACCACCGAACGTGAACACGGCGAGCTCCGGTCCGAGGAACTGCCGGCGCCCGGCCCCGGCGAGGCCCTCGTCCGCGCCCTCTACTCCGGCATCAGCAAGGGCACTGAAATGGTGGTCCACCACGGCGCTGTCCCGCCACGGGTCGCCAAAGAAATGCGGGCTCCGCACCAGGAGGGGCAGTTCCCCGGGCCGGTGAAATTCGGGTACCTGTCGGTAGGTGTGGTTGAGGAGGGGCCGGAGGACTGGAAGGGCCAGCGCGTGTTCTGCCTGAACCCGCACCAGGACCGCTACATCGTTCCGGTTGGCGACCTGACGAGGATTCCTGAGAGCGTCCCCGCCCGGCGCGCCGTCCTCACGGGAACGGTGGAAACCGCAGTCAACGCGCTCTGGGAAGCCGGACCTCGGCTGGGGGACCGGGTTGCAGTGGTAGGGGCAGGCCTGGTGGGCGGCATGGTGGCCACGCTCCTGCGCACCTTCCCCCTGGACCGCCTGCAACTCGTGGACCTGGACCCCGGCAGGAAACAGCTGGCGGATGCGTTGGAGGTTGATTTCGCCCACCCGGATGACGCCTTGGCCGACTGCGACATTGTGTTCCACTGCTCCGCCTCACAGGAAGGCCTGGAACGCAGCCTGCAGCTGGCGGGCGACGAAGGGGACGTTATCGAGATGTCCTGGTACGCGAACCGTGAGGTCACCCTGCCGCTGGGGGAGGACTTCCACGCCCGCCGCCTGTCCATAAGGGCCAGCCAGGTAGGGGTGGTGGCACGCGCCCGCCGCCACCGCCGGACCAACGCAGACCGCCTGGACCTGGCCGTCTCCCTGCTGGCCGACCCGGTGTTCGACGCCTTCCTCACCGGTTCGTCACCGTTCGACGAGCTGCCCGAGGTAGTGCAGGGCCTGGCCGACGGAACCCTGGAGGCGCTCTGCCACGTCATCGAGTACCCGCAGGACAGCAGCCAGGCCGCCAGCCAAAGCACCAGCCAGGACGCCTGAAACAGCCAGGACACCAATAAGCCCACCCCGCCTACCGACTCCCAAGCCACGAGGTAATCCATGTTCAGACTGACCGTCCGCCGCCACTTCATGATCGCCCACAGCCTGCCCCGGGAGGCCTTCGGCCCCGCCCAGGCCCTGCACGGCGCAACCTTCGTCGCGGAAGTGGCGTTCCGCCGTCGTGCCCTCAATGATGACGCCATCGTCCTGGACATCGGCGCCGCCGGCACGGTCATCGAGGAGGTGCTGGCAGGGCTGAACTACCGCAACCTGGACGAACATCCCGACTTCGCCGGCAAGCTCAGCACCACGGAAGCGCTCGCCCGGTACATCGCCCAGTCGGTCGCCGAAAAGATCAAAGATCACGACGACGGCCGCCACCTTGAAGGCATCGACGTCACCCTCCGCGAGAACCCGGACGCGTGGGCCACCTTCTCGCTGGACCTTTCCGCCTGATCCATGCAGCCCATCCGCCTGCTGGTTCCCGGCAACATCCACCACCATTCCGGCGGGAACGCCTACAACGCCCGGATGGTGCAAGGGCTGCAGGGATTGGGAGCCGACGTCGAGGTGCTGGCGGTGGAAGGATCCTGGCCCGAGGCCTCGGCGAAGGATCGACGCCGGCTGGGCACGCTTCTCGGAGCGTGGGAACCGGAGGCGGGACGGGGGCCGGCGGTGGTCATCGTGGACGGGTTGGTGGCCGTGGGCGCCCCGGACGAGATGGAGTTTGCAGCCAAGGCAGGGCACGAGACTTGGGTGCTGCTCCACATGACAGTGCCCGATGGCCCTGGCGGGCCCGCATGGAAGCGGGAGGCGCGCGCTCTTCGCGCCGCTTCCGGCCTCATCAGCACCAGCAGCAGCACAGCGGCCACGTTGGCGCAGCGGCACGGGCTTCACGGCATCAGGGTCGCACTGCCAGGTGTGGACCCCGCACCTGTTGCTTCCGGTTCCCCGCTACCCCACATGATTGCCGTGGCGGCCCTCCTGCCCAACAAGGACCAGTTGCTGACGGTTGACGCGTTGTCCCGGATCCAGGACCTTGAGTGGACGGCGGCGCTGGTTGGGTCCGACCAGGCCGACCCCGAATACGCGGGGAAGGTGCGGGCCGCGATCGCCGCCTACGGATTGGAGGAGCGGGTGCGGCTGACCGGCGAGCTGGTGGGCGAAGAATTGGACCGGGAGTGGGACGCTGCCAACCTGAGCCTCCTGCCGTCCCGGGCTGAAGCGTTCGGAATGGTGGTTACAGAGTCGCTTGCCCGGGGCCTTCCGGTGGTAGTGCGCCAGGGGACGGGAGCGGTGGAAGCGTTGGGGCTGGCCGGACTGGCGGATGACGACGGCGGCCCCCGGCTTCCCGGAGTGGCAGTGCCCCTTGTGCCGGGCGACCGGGAGGGCCCGGCCAGGCTGGCTGACGTGCTGCGCGGCTGGCTCGGGGACCCGGACATCCGTCAGGCATGGCGGCGGGCCGCCATGGAAGCCCGGACCCGCCTGCCGGACTGGAACCGGACCGCGGAGACTGTCCTGGAGGCCCTCGGCACACCCGGCCCAAAAGGCACGTCCGCCCGTTAGGCGCCCCGCTGAATCGGGGAACACAACCTAGCTTTTTGGTGTTAACGCTGGTGGAGACAAACATGGTGGACACCACGAAGTACACGGCACTGATCATCCCGGACGACGACGCCGAGGCTGTCCGCGTTGAGCGCCTGGAATACAACCCGGAGGTCCTTGAAGGCCTGGTGTGCGGTGTCCTGGAGGACGTCATCCGCGGGGACTGGTGCGTCTACCTGAACGCCGAAGGCCACTCCGCGAACCATCCCGTCAATGCCCGGGCGGCGCGACTAATGCAGGAGTGCGGCGTGGATGACGTGGTGGTGCCGCGCGGTACCGCCGTCTTCCTGGGCCGGGGCAGGAACTGGGGCTCTGCCGCAGACGTCCCGGAACACCTCATCCGCCGGGCGGAACAACTCTTTGGCGGATCTGGCATGGCCGCCTGACCTTACCGGCCGTCTGACAGATGCTAAAGCCGGGTCCGGTGCCCGGCAAAGAAATCCCGCAGCAGCACCGCACACTCCGCTTCCCGTACGCCTGCATAGACCTCCACCCAATGGTTAAGGCGGCGCTCGCGCAGGACGTCGAACACGGAGCCCGCCGCCCCTGCCTTCTCATCCCACGCCCCGAAAACCACCCGCGGAATCCGGGCCAGGACAATGGCGCCGGCACACATGGCGCACGGTTCGAGGGTGACCACCAGCGTGCAGTCGGACAACCGCCAGCCGTCCGCCTGGCCGCCGTCGATCAGCGCACGCTCCCGCAGCCGCTCCGCAGCCTGGCGGATGGCAACCACCTCGGCATGGGCGGTGGGGTCGCCAAGCTCCTCCCGCTGGTTCCGTCCGGAACCCAGCACGGCGCCGTCGGGCCCCAACACCACGGCACCGATCGGCACATCCTCGGTAGCAAGGGCACGGCGGGCTTCCGTGAGGGCAAGCCCCATCCACGTGTCGTGTTTTTCAGCGGAGACCATGGCTCAATGATAGTTTCGAAGGATACCCAGAGCCCGTGACGAACATCCGCCGGGAGGCACACATGAGCACCGTCCGAGACCGCGTGGACCAGTGGATCAAGCCGTATGCCGCCCTGTGGCTGACGCTGATCATTGGCGGAGCCCTGGTGGTCAGCCTTGCCGCGCTGGGCACCGAGGTGTATTCCGACGTGGTGGACGAGGAAGGGCTGGCGGGGCTGGATATTCCCGCCCTCGAATACTTCCAGACGCTGCGGAACCCGGAAACGGACGCCTTTGTCACCGCCTTCACGAATGTGGGCGGCGGGGTCGGCATGCCCATCCTGGCAAGCGTTCTCACTGCCTGGCTGACCTTCCTGAGCAGGACGTGGCGGCCCATCATCCTGGTCGGAGGTGCGGCACTGGTGTCCACCACGGCCACCACGGTGGGCAAGCGGCTCGTGGGCAGGACCCGCCCGGACCACACAGAAGCGGTACCGCCGTACGAGTCCTCTCCGTCGTTCCCCAGCGGCCATACCCTGAACACCACGGTGGTGATCGGTGTGTTGCTCTACATCATGTGCCTGCAGTTCCAGATGCTCTGGGCGCGGATCACCGCCATCACGGCAGGGGTCATCTTCATCATCGCCATGGGCCTGAGCAGGGTGTTCCTGGGCCACCACTGGCTGACGGACGTTATGGCCGGCTGGCTGCTGGGCCTCGCCTGGGTGGGAATGGTGATTCTGGCCCACCGGCTGTTCCACCTGATCCGGCGGCGGGAGCACGCAGGCCCGGCACCCACCTTCGAGCACCCGGTGGTGCGCGATGTCGTGGCGGATGCCATGCACCATGACGGCCACGGCGGACGCGGCAAGGATAACGCCGGATGATAGTTTTGACGCATGCGCACTCTCGTTGTGGACCACCCGCTGGTCGCCCATAAGCTCACCGTTCTCCGGGACAAAAACACTCCGTCCCCGGTTTTCCGGCAGCTGACGGAAGAACTGGTGACGCTCCTGGCGTACGAGGCCACCCGCGAGGTCCGCACGGAACCGGTCACCATCGAGACGCCCGTCAGCACCACCGTGGGTACCGCGTTCACCAAGCCCACCCCGCTGGTGGTTCCCATCCTGCGCGCAGGCCTGGGCATGCTCGAGGGCATGACCAAGCTGGTGCCCACCGCCGAGGTGGGATTCCTGGGAATGGCCCGGGACGAGGAAACCCTGGACATCATCACCTATGCAGAGCGGCTCCCGGAGAACCTCACGGACCGCCAGATCTTCGTGCTGGACCCCATGCTGGCCACCGGGGGAACGCTGCGCGAGGCCATCAAGTTCCTGTTCAAGCGCGGCGCATCCGACGTAACGTGCATCTGCCTGCTGGCGGCGCCCGAGGGCCTGGCCAAGCTGGAGGAGGAACTGTCCGGCGCCAACGTCACCATCGTCCTGGCCTCCATCGACGAGAAGCTGAACGAGAAGTCCTACATCGTTCCCGGGCTTGGGGACGCGGGCGACCGCCTGTACGGCATCGCAGGCTAGCGGCGCCCGCTAGAGGCTCCGGCGAAGGTCCCCCGCCAAGCCGGGCAAGGGCGAAGCCTTCCGCATTCCCGGGCCCGGCCGTAGCCTGTGCCCATGGACTGGAAACTTGAACTTGTATATGTCCCTGTGTCCGATGTGGACCGTGCCAAGGATTTCTACGTCAACAAGGTGGGGTTCAACGCCGATTTCGACGAGCGGCCCACAGACTCCATCCGCTTTGTCCAGCTGACGCCGCCCGGCTCCGCCTGTTCGATCTGCATCGGCGACGGGCTCACCGACGCAGCTCCCGGCACGGGCTCCAACCTGCAGCTGGTGGTCAGCGACATCGAGGCAGCGCACCGGCACCTGAAAGACAATGGGGTGGATGTCAGCGACGTTGATGTGCAGGACTGGGGCCACTTTGTCTACTTCGCAGACCCCGACGGCAACAGGTGGGCGGTGCAGTACATCCCCGGCCGTTAGGGCACGATGGGAAGCATGAGCCATTCCGCTTCCGCCAGCCAACGAACCCTGACCTGCCGTGCCGTCCTGTTCGACATGGACGGCACGCTGGTGGACTCCACCGCTGTGGTGGAAGAGGTCTGGGGTGAATTCGCCGTGCGCTACGGCCTGGACTTCGAGGAGATCCTGCGGACGTCCCATGGTGTGCAGGCCATCGATACGGTCCGGCGCTTTGCCCCCGCCGGTGCTGATGTTCACGCCCTGACTGCGGAGCTCGGGGCCATGGAGCGGGTCCGGACGGACGGCATCCTGGCGTTGGCCGGAGCGGCGCGGCTGCTGGCAGCCTTGCCCGCCGACGCCGTCGCGCTGGTCACCTCCGCCGACCGTGTGCTGGCCGACATCCGCATGGCCGCTGCGGGGCTGCCCATGCCGGCCATTGCAGTCACGGCCGAACAGGTAAGCCGCGGCAAGCCGGACCCGGAAGGCTACCTCAAGGCCGCAGCCCTCCTGGGAGCGGAGCCGGCGGAGGCGCTGGTGTTCGAGGACGCCCCCGCCGGCATTGCCGCGGGCGTTGCTGCGGGCATCCGCACCGTGGCTGTGGGCCCAAACACCGGACCGCTGCCGGACGGCGTGCTGCACATCGCGGACTACAGCAGTGTCACCGCCGTCGTGGATGCGGAAGGCAACGGCCAGCCGGTCATTTCTTTCCGGCTTTGAGGTCCGCTACAACCTTGGCGATCCGCCGCGCCCGGGTTTCCGGTGTCTTGGCGTCATCCAGCGGCTCAACATACCGCCGCTGGGCACTGTAGCTGAGGGTGGCGTAGAACTCCTGTGCGGCCGGCTCCGCAGCCATCGCTGCCGCAAGGTCCCCGGGAACCTCCACGATCCGCGGCTGCGTATCCAGTTCCAGCTCCACGTCCACCGTTTCTCCAGCGGAGACCCCCGTGAACTCCCGGTTATGGGCGCTGAGGGAGATCATGTTCCGCCCGCCCATCGCCGCAATGCTGCTGCGGTAGCTTTTGCCGTTGATGGTCACCACCACCGGAGGCCGCCTGCCGGCCCCCAGCCCCTCCACAACATGCTCGGGAACCTCAATGCCGGTCTTATTGCCGCTGCCCTGGATGGTGGTGGTGAACTTCATGGTTCAAAATAAACCAGGCCCCGGACCGGCTTCAACAGAAGCGGCTTCAACAGAAGCGGCCCCCTTCAACGGAAGAGGGCCGCTTCAACAGACTGGTGCCGCTTCGAGGCGGCAGCGCAGGCTTAGTACCAGTTGTTGGCGTAGTGGAAGTTCAGCGCGCCGCACGGGGACTGGTAACGCTCCTGGATGTAGTTCAGGCCCCAGTTGATCTGCGTGCGGTAGTTGGTGAGGTAGTCGGCCCCGGCGCTCGCCATCTTCTCGGCGGGCAGGGACTGCACGATGCCGTAGGCGCCGCTGCTGGGGTTGGTGGCCGTGGTGGTCCAGTCCGATTCCTTGTCCCACAGCGTCACCAGGCACTGCATCTGGTCCGCGGCCCAGCCGTAGGAAGCCAGCTGGCCGGCTGCGTAGGCCTGGGCACCTGCGGGGTCATTAACCGCGACGACGGGAGCCGGCTCGGGTGCCGGTGCCGGTGCGGGCGCGGGTTCAGGGGCGGGTGCCGGAGCAGGTTCTGCCGGAGCAGGCTCGGGTGCGGGGGCCGGTGCCGGCTCCGCGGCCTGGGGCACAACGTTGATCGCAGGGGGCACGGGTGACTCGGCCGGGTTGGACCGGATCTCGCTCTTCTCGATGCTCATCTGCGCATCCGAATCCGCTGTGGACTGGGCGCTTGATGAGACCGCGGTCATGGCATCGGTGGCCTGGCCTGCGGCGCCTACTCCGACCAGCAGCGCACAGGACGCTGCAAGGACTGCGGCACGCTGGCCAAAGGTGAAGTTCTTGCCTTCAGGGCGCTCCGCATTGCTGTCAGAGCCGTTTTTCGGGCGCGGTTTTACCGGGAATTTGAACATGATTGATCGCCTCTCACACCTGCGGAGTTAGCTGTCGGGTTCGGATGAGGGCATCCGGCCACACGGAAAGATCACGTGCTGGCTTAACCCCAAGGGCGGTACATGCCCGGGACGGTGGGTCCCCCGCCTCTGCCTTGGTCAATCGGGGAGATCCGGGAAGTGGCAGAGCTTGGCGTCATCCGGATATGCGGTCCGAACGGGAACCGCACCCAATCGACGGTACAGGAGTGGAGCGCTTAAGTCACATTTAGGTAACGGAGATCACGAATCGCGGCGCGTCGCCTTGCCCCTTTTGCTGCAGGAGTGGCATCTGCAGGGCGAACTCCGTCCGGCCCGGCCGTGATGTCACCGTTACCCGCCCGCCATGGGCTTCCATGATTGACTGCACGATGGACAGGCCCAGGCCGCTGGTGCCTTCGGCCGCGGAGGCTCCCGCCTGGTCTCCCGAGCCTTTCCGGGCCGCGTCTGCGCGGGCAAAGCGTGAAAAGACATGGTCCACGAATGCGGCAGGGATACCCCCGCCGTCGTCCCTTACCGCTACGATCGCCGCACCCTCGGGCGAGGTGCCGACGCCGGTCACCACTGTGGTGCCGGACGGTGTGTGCTTGCGGGCGTTGGAGAGCAGGTTCACCAGCACTTGGCGCAGCTGGGAGGCATCGCCGTTGACCACCACCGGCTCATCGGGCAGCTCAAGGCGCCAGGTGTGTCCGGGGGCCATCACCTTTTCGTCACTGACGCTCTCCACCACGAGCTGCGTGAGGTCCACCTCGGTGAGTTTCAGCGGTTGCCCCTCGTCCAGGCGGGCGAGCAGCAGCAGGTCCTCCACCAGCGCCGTCATCCGTTCGGACTGGCTCTGCACCCTGGCCAGCGACTTCTGGCCGTCCGGAGTGAAGTCCTCCGTCATCCGCATCAGCTCGGTGTAGCCGCGGATGGCGGTCAGCGGCGTCCGCAGCTCGTGCGACGCGTCCGCCACGAACTGCCGCACCTTGGTCTCGCTCTTCTGCCGTGCCTGCAGCGCACTGGCCACGTTGTCCAGCATGAGGTTCAGTGCATGGCCAACGCTGCCCACTTCCGTTCCGGGGTTGGAGTTCGACGGCGGCACCCGCACCGCCAGCGCCACCTCACCGGCGTCGAGCGGCAGCTGCGACACCCGGGTGGCCACCTCGGAGAGCTGTTCCAGCGGCTTCATGGTGCGCCGGATCAGGATGGTTCCGGCCAGCCCCACCAGCAGCAGGCCCCCCAGCGAGACGAATACGAAGGTCCACACCAGCGACGTGAGGGTACTTTCCTTGCCGGCGAGGGGGAGCCCGGTCACCAGGACATCGCCGAAATTTGTTTTCACCGCAACGAGCCGGTAGTTGCCGTTGGAGAGGGCGCGGTCCACCGGCTGGGCGTTGGCGGCCAGCGCCAGCAGGGTTTCCTTGTCTTCGGTGGACAGCGCGGAACGGGTGGTGTCTGACGCCAGGAAACCGCCACTGTTGACCTGGCCGTTGAGGATCCTGGCGTTGACCGTGCCAACGCTCTGCCCGCGCGCGTCCAGCGGGTCGCGTCCGTTGAAGCCGCCCATCGGGGGACGGCCGGGATCATTGGCCCTTTCTGCAGCCTGGCTCAGCTGCTCATCAAGCTGCCGTGTCAGGAAGGCATCCATGGACGCGTAGCTGGCCACTCCCACAGCGCCGCAGATCGCGATCAGCAAGGCCATGGCCAGGAGGATCAGCCGGGTGCGAAGGTGCCAGGTGGCGGGTTTGAGCCAGCTCCGCCGATGGGACTGCGGAGCTTCGGGGGAGGCCATGGCGCCTACTCCGCCGGCTTGATGACGTAGCCGGCCCCGCGCACGGTGTGGATCATGGGCGGGTGGACGGCGTCGATCTTCTTGCGCAGGTAGGAGATGTAGAGCTCCACGATGTTGGCCTGGCCGCCGAAGTCGTAGTCCCACACCCTGTCCAGAATTTGCGCCTTGCTGATCACCCTCTTGGGGTTCTCCATCAGGTAGCGGAGGAGCTCGAACTGGGTGGCCGTGAGCTGGACATCGTCGCCCGCCCTGGTGACCTCCCGGGTATCGACGTTGAGGACAAGGTCGCCCACCACCAGCTCGGCGGTGTCCATGGCAGCAACCCCCGAACGCTGCACCAGGCGGTGGAGCCTGAGGAGGACCTCCTCCATGCTGAACGGCTTGGTGACGTAGTCGTCGCCGCCTGCGGCCAGGCCCACGATCCGGTCCTGGATAGCGTCCTTGGCCGTGAGGAAGAGCGCAGGCACCTCCGGCGCAAAGGCGCGGATCCTGCCCAGCAGTTCGACGCCGTCGAAGCCGGGAAGCATCACGTCCAGCACCAGCACGTCGGGGCGAAAGTCTTTGGCGAGTTTCACCGCTTCCGGGCCGTCGGCGGCGACGGCGACGGACCACCCGGCCATTCGCAGGCCCATGCTCATCAGTTCGGAGAGGCTGGGCTCATCGTCCACCACCAGGGCACGGATGGGGGAGCCGTCCGGGTGCGAGAGCGTGGGGAGGTTGTTGGTCATGGAGTGCGAAGTGGCCATGGGACAACTCTCCGATCATTCGTTTAAGCCGGGCTATGCGCTTCCTGTGCCCAAGCTGTGAATCCCAGCCTAGCCAGCTGAATACTGCCCCGCTTCTGCTGCAGGACTTTCACCAGCTCGTGCGGAACTCCTTACGGTCCTGCTGCTGGAGCCCTTTCGGTGCCCAACACCCGAAATTTTTCTTGTCCCGTCCGCGCGCCGCTGGACACGTCGGGAAGGTAAGGAGACTGATTTTGGGATTCGTCCCTCAGTTGAATAAGAAAGTAGGAAAGTAGTGTTTGGGCGAAGAATGTTCCGATTTCGCGCCTTTTATGGCCTATTGTCGGATAACGAACGTTATTCTTTGGCGACTTCCAGAATCGTGATCTGCGCCACAATGGAGCATTTTGTCTCACCATGCGGACGATCGCGTCCATTGTTACTTGCAAGTTGCCATTGTTACGCTGCACACTTCCAATGTGAACAAGAACTCAACAGCACCTGCAGCCGCAGAATATTGGCCCAGCACACCAGCTGCTGCCGACATGCGCTGTTGTCGAATGCACGCCTGACCTTCCCACCCGCCGAAGTTCCTAGGCATTCGCCCCCCAGCCCAGCGTCGGGCGCCCCTCTCCAATTCGCATTGCGGGGAAACCCAGCATTCGAGCCGCTACTGCGGCCATTCACATTGAGGTAAGCATTCCATGTCAGTTGCATCCGGATACGTCCACATTTCCGTCCGTAACGCCGCCAAGGCCGGCCAGCCCTCCGGTCTGCGCCCCGGCTTCGGGCCCCGCCCGTCGCTCTCGCCGTCATCCGGAAGCAGCTTCCCGGCCCAGGGCTACGCCCCACAGGGATACAACCCCAACTCCTACGGACAGCTGCGCGCTGTTCCGCCGGCCGAGTCTGCGCCCGTGACCGCACCCACCCCTGTAGTAGCAGGACCCAACGCCGTACGTCCCGTCGCAAACGACACCGTGGCCCGCGGATTCGTCCTCTACATGGGCATCGACGAGGAAACCGCGGCCGCTGCAGGCACCTCGATTGCCAAGCTCGCCCAGGAAATCCGCGCTTACGCCCAGTCCCTGGTGACCGGGGCCGAGAGCTACGCGGCCGTGGCCGTTGCCCCCGCCGGCACCCCCGGTTCCGCGCTCGACGTCGTCCGTTCCACCTTCGGCGACCCCACCGTCAACTCCCGCCAGCGCACCGAGACGCCCCGTCCGCAGCAGCCGCAGGAGCCGCGCCCGTCCGGCGTCCTCATCGACCTCGCCCGCCGCGAAGTGCACCTCGACGGCGAGTCACTCAACCTCACGTTCAAGGAGTTCGAGCTCCTGAACTACCTCGTGGAGAACGGCACCCGCACCGTGGGCCGCGACGAACTCCTCGAAGGCCTGTGGCGCAACGCCGAGGAAGTGCCCAACGAGCGCACCATCGACGTCCACATCCGCCGGCTCCGCTCCAAGCTGGGCCGCCTCGCCAACACCGTCCGCACCGTCCGCGGCCAGGGCTACCGGTTCTACGAGCACCCCGAAGTTGTGGTCTGGGCCGCTCCGGAATACTCGATCTAGTACTCCTGTTCGCACGCCTTAAGGCGGCACGATCCCTCTGCGCCTGCGCTCGTACCTCACGCAACAACGGCGCTTTCGGGATGTGCCGCCTTTGGCGTTTACCCAGCCTCTCCGGGCATGTGCCTCCGCGGCTGGCAGGGGGGTGGCGTCACCAGGAGCACCGATTTGGCTTCCACGGGATGTGTTCGGCCCGTCGTTCCGCATTGTGTGCCCGAGTGGCCGGCTATGAGCATGCTCGACGTGACGTTCGACGCCGGGCGCACCTCGTTTGGTCCCCGACTAGGCTTGGGGCATGAGTGAGCACCATCTTCGACGGCTTGTGATCATGCGGCATGCCAAGGCCGACTGGCCCGGGGGCGTGGCTGACCATGAGCGGCCGCTCGAGGAGCGCGGGCACCGGGAAGCCCCGCTGGCCGGGCGCTGGCTGCTCACGCACAACATCGTTCCGGATTTCATCCTGTGCTCCAGCGCGCTGCGGACCCGGCAGACCTGCACCTGGGTGTGCTCGGAACTTGGCGACAAGGCCCCCACCCCCAAGCTGGAGGACGGGCTCTACGCTGCTTCGGCGCTGCGGATGCTCACCGTCATCAACCACGTGCCGGACACCGTCACCACGCTCATGCTGATTTCGCACCTGCCGGGCGTCCAGGACCTGGCCATGCACCTGGCCTCACGGGACTCCGACCACGACGCCTACATGGATGCCGCCACCCGCTTTCCCACCAGCGCACTGACCATTTTGGAGACCGAAAAATCGTGGGCGGAGCTGGACGGCCAGGACGCCCGCATCACGAAATTCAAGGTTCCCCGCGCCCATTGACCCATGTAGGTCGCGCCAAGTGTCGTTATGGGCACCCTAAACGGCAGATAGCGCTACCCAGTTGGGGCCGCGATTTCCCGCAGCAGGCCCGCAATGTGCCCGTGCTCTGACACAGTGGGAGCGTGAACCTCCGAGATTCCCTCCTCGCCGCCCTGGTTGCCGTCCTGTGGGGCCTGAACTTCGTTGCCATCGACGTCGGGCTCCACCCCGAAGGCCACGAAGTGCCCCCGCTCCTGTTTGTGGCAATGCGCTTTGTGCTCGTGGTCTTCCCATGGATCTTCTTCATCAGGAAACCGGACGTCAGCTGGAAGGCGATCATCGGCGTCGGGCTGTTCATGAGCGCGGGCCAGTTCGGCCTCCTGTACCTGTCCATGGCCCTGGGCATGCCGGCGGGCCTCGCGTCGCTGGTGCTGCAGGCCCAGGTGCTGCTGACGGTCCTCCTCGCCGCCGCCTTCCTGGGGGAGCGGCCGAACCGCAGGCAGCTGGCAGGTGTTGTCCTGGGCGTGGCGGGCCTGGCGGTGGTTGCAGTGGGGCGCAGCGCCGTGGCACCGCTGTTGCCCCTGCTTATTGTGCTGGCCGCGGCCCTCTCCTGGGCTGCCGGAAATGTTATTGCCCGCAAGGCCAAGGCTGCTTCCGGACTTGGCCTGGTGGTCTGGTCCGGCGCGGTGGTGCCGTTGCCCCTGGCCGCGCTTTCGCTGCTCGTCGACGGCCCGGACGAGGTCATCGCCACGCTCACCACCCTGCAGCCGCCCACAATCCTCAGCGCCCTCTACACTGCGGTGTTTGCCTCGCTCGTGGGCTACGGAATCTGGAACCGGCTCCTGGCCAGCCACCCGTCGTCGGCCGTTGTCCCATTCACTTTGCTGGTCCCCGTGGTGGGGATGACGGCTGCCTGGCTGGCGCTGGGGGAGGTTCCGACGCCCACCGAACTGGCCGGCGGGCTGCTGCTCCTGGGCGGGGTGGCGACGGCGGTGCTCACCGTTGGCGGCCTGCGGCGTCAGCGCCGGGGTGCCGAACCGGCACCCGGCTTGGGTGCCGGCGTGCGGACCGGCGGGACGGACGACGACGGCCGCTTGGCTGCCGCGGGCACCCTCCCCGGAACGCGTGAACCGGAGGCCCGCTGAGCTGTTGCTGTGTTCCTTGCGGCAGGGCGCCCCGTTGTGGCGGCCGGACGCCGCTGTGCCGGGGACTGCCTGCCGCTCGGGGTGCCGGGCCGCCGTCCGGCGGGCCAGGCGGCGCCGAGGAACAGGACCAGCAGGGTGGCGAGGGACGAGGCAGCGGCACCAATGAAGTAGTTGTCCGGGTCGCTGGTGGGCAGGGGAGTACCCAGGAATGAGGACTGTCCGTCGTATGCCAGTTCCCACGTGCCCATGAACGCCAGGGCGAAGCCGACCGTGAGGCTGGTGCCGGCGCCGGCGGCCAGCAGCATGAACCGCCGCCCCCGGGCAAGGATCTCGGCCACAGCGGCAACGTAGGCCAGGCCCAGGACGCCCAGGAACGCGACGAACACCGGTTCCGCGAGCGTGATTCCCGTGAGTACAAGCAACCCGGCAGCGACGATGCCGCAGATGACCGCAAACTTTCCGCTGTTCCCCATATGCCGCATGTGCACCATCATTCCTGAGGAGCGGGCGGCTTCAGCACGTAGCCGCGCATGATGGCCATGATTGCTGCAACGCTTTGGTCACGGGTGCGCTCGGGATTGTAGGTCTGGCGGTCCAGGCCCACCACGAAGCAGGCACCAAAAATGGCCGTCTCCAGGCTGCCCCGGGACACCGATTCGTCCACGGGGTAGGTCTTCGCCACGCTCTCCACGGCTTGCCCGATCACGGCGAGCAGCTCACCGCGCAGTACCGTGAACGTACCCTGCCATTCACTGGGCGTCCGCCAGTTTTCGCTGACCCAGAGGCGTGCGAAGGACGGATATTCGGCCATAAAATCCATGGCCTGCCCGATCATTGCCTCCATGGCCAGCAACGGGTCTCTGGTTGTCCCTGGGCCCGTTGTCCCTGGGCCCGCTGTCCCTGGGCCCACTGTCCCGTCCTCTGCCGCTCCCAGCAGGCGGGCCTTGAGGATGTCAACGCCGTGTCGCAGCAACTGGGCAATGAGCTCTGACTTGCTGCCGAAGTTGTAATAGACGGTGCCCTTGGACACTCCGGCGGCGGCGGCGATCTCGTCCACGGTGACGTTGGCGGCACCGCGTTCACCGATGAGTGCCATGGAGGCGTCGAAGAGCTTCTGCCGGGTGGCGGTGGTTCGTGCCGGGCGCTGTCCCTTCGGTGCCGACCCCTTTGGTGCCGGTGCCCCGGGGGGCATAGAGGTCATACCGCGATCTCCGGTTTAAGCGTCTTCAGGGTCCAGTACTTGTTCTTGCGGACGGCCAGCGTGGACAGGACCGTGCCCAGCAGGGTGTAGCCCAGGAGCCCGGCCACCGTGGGAACAATCATGGAAAGGTCGGCGCCGTAAATGAGGTGCCTCATGCCGGTGACCACGTAGCCCATGGGCAGGATTTCGTGGATCACGTGGAGGGGCTGCGGAGTGGTCTGCCAGGGGAATGTTCCGCCGGAGGACACCAGTTGGAGCACCAGCAGGATCAGCACCACCAGTTTGCCGGGTGAGCCCAGCAGCGCCACCACGCCCTGGATGATGGCGCTGAAGGCCATGGCTGCAGCCAGCATAAAGAGCCACGTCAGGACCGGGTGGGCCGGGTTCAGGCCGAGGGCCAGGTTCACCACCAGGGTCAGGAGGGTGGCCTGCACCACGGAAACGGCAAGGAAGGGGAGCCAGCCGCCCAGTGCGATCTTCCAGGACGGGGCGTTGGAGGCGAGCGCCCGCCGGGTGATGGGGCGCATTGCCTGCACCAGCATAAAGATGCCGATCCACAAGGCGAGGGTGAGGAAGAACGGCGCCAGCCCCGCCCCATACGAATCGGCTTTTGCCTGCGAGACGTTGCTGACGGCAACCGGGTCCGCCATGACGCGGGACAGGTTGCTCTTTTGCGCGTCATCCGGGTTGGGCACCTGCCCCGCTCCCTTGCCGATCTCGTCGGCCAGGGTCCGTGAGCCGTCCGCGGCCGTGCCGGCGCCTTCCTCCAGCTGGGCTGCACCCGCGTCCAGCTTCCGCGCACCGTCCACCAGGGCGGCGGTGCCGTCCAGGGCTGCCTGCCCACCGGTGGCAAGCGTGGCAGCACCGGTGTGCAGCTGGTCGGCTCCACTGGACGTCTGCTGAATCGCGTCCCGAAGCGCCGGCGTACTGGCGGCCAGCTGCGCGGCACCCACGCTGACGGCTTCGGCGCCGTCGGCCAGCTGCTGGATCTGGGCCGCGTCGGTCTGGATTTTGGTTTTTGCCGCTGCAACAGGGCTGGATGCTGCCACCGCATCGAAATCGGCCAGGATGCTGTCAGCCTGTTCCTGGGTCAGGACGCCCGAGGCGATAAGCCGGGTATTGGATTCGATGACCCGTGTACGGAGGCCCTGGTCGGCGGCGTCCAGCTGGGCAGCTACGTCCTGGACCTTGGTATTCAGCTGGGCGTTCCCCGCGGCCACCCGTGCGGCGCCGTTGGCGAGGGTCTGCGAATCGGTGGGCAACGAGGCGGTCTTGTCCTTGAGGGTGGACAGTCCGCTGCTCAGCTGCCCGGCGCCGTCGGTCAGCTGGTTGGCGCCGTCCCGCAGCTTCAGCTGTCCGGCATACAGCTCAGAGGCTCCGCTGCTGAGCCCGGTGGTCCCCTCATGAAGGGTGACCGTGCCGTCGCGAAGGCCTGCTACGCCGCCGGCCAGCTGTCCGGCGCCTTCGGCTGCCTTGACCATCCGGGTATGGATGGTGCCAAAGCCGGTGAGCAGCTGGTTGGCCGTTTCCTCGCCCACCTCGGTGGCCACCGTGGAGTGGACCGACGTTGTCAGTTTGTCCACGATGGTGCTCAGGAGGTAGTTGTTGGCGTCGTTGGTGGTGACGTTAAGCATTGCTTTGCTGGCCGAATCGAAGCTGCCCGGCGATACCAGGTTGGCGGAAAAGTCCTTCGGAATCTTCAGGGCAAAGGCGTACTTGCCGTCGCTGACGCCCTGGTCGGCTTCGGCCGTGCTGTCCACGGGCACCCAGTGGAAGACGTTCCCTTCCACCAGGCTGTCCGCCACCTTGGTGCCGGCCGAAAGGTGGCTGCCGTCGCTGGCTGTGGCGCCCGAATCCTCCACCACCAGGGCGGCATCCAGGTGGTCCAGGTTGCCGTACGGATCCCAGTTGGCGTACAGGTACACGGCGCCGTACAAGAGCGGCACCATGGTCAGGGCAAGGATTGTCAGCTTGGGCAGCAGGCCGCCGGTCATGCGCTTGAGTTCTGAGCGGGCCAGCCGCAGTACGGTCACTTGGCAACCTCTGTTTCGAGTTCGGTGTCCTGGTTGTCCGGCTGGGCCGTGGCGCCCCGCTGCTGTTCTGCCTGCCGTGCGGGCTGGTGCTGGACGGCATTGCCGATCGCGGCGGCGGGCCCCGTCCACGACGGCGGGAGGGCACTGACCGCAGCGACGACGGCAAGTTGCCTACCGCCGTCGGACGCTAAACGCTGCAGCCGTGGCAGCCAGTCGCCGTCGTCCGCGCTGTGCCGGTCAGGGGAGTCGACAACCAGCAGGTCCGTGCGGGGGTTGGCCAGCGCCAGCGCCGTCAAAAGTTCCAGGCGCCTGCCGGGCGCCAGTTGCTCCGTCCAAAGGTCCGCGATGTCCTCGAAGCTGTTCACTTTGAGCCACGGCTTGCTGAGGAGGGCTCCCCGGTAGCGGCGCGGCACCAGGGCCAGGTCCTCCGTCACCAGGTCACGGACACTCAGGTGCTGCTCGGGTTCATTGACCCCCGGGGAGTCCACCAGCACACTGGCCAGCCGAAGGGGCCTGACGCGCTGCTGGTTGTCCCAACTGATGAGGCCGCTGCTGGCCTTCATCCTGCCGCTGAGAACGAGGGAGAGGGATGTCCGCTGGTCCTGCCGGCCCCCGGTCACAAGCAGCAGCTCACCACGGCTGACCTGGAGTGAGGTGGGGGGAAGCAGGGAATCGCGGCGGCCTTTGACGTGAAGCTGGTGTGCTGAGAGCAAGGTTGCCTTTCACAGAATGCATCTGCTTCCAGCGTAGCTAAACTGACCAGTCAGTACAAATAGGCCTTAGAGGCCGTACTTCTCCAAAAGACGCAGCCATACCTCGCTGATGGTGGGGTAGGAGGGAACGGCGTGCCACAGACGGTCAAGCGGAACCTCGCCCACCACGGCGATCGTGGCGGCGTGCAGCAGTTCGGCCACGTCGGGTCCCGCGAAGGTTGCACCGAGCAGCACCCTCCGGTCCTCGTCCACCACCAGCTGGGCCCAGCCTTCGTAGTTCTCGGAGTGGAGTGAGGATCCGGCAACCTGGATGGGAAGCTCCACGGAGGAGGCGTTGTACCCGTCGTTCCGCGCCTTCTCCAGGGTCCGGCCCACGGAGGCCAGTTCGGGGTCGGTGAAAACGACGCTCGGGACGGCGTGCTGGTTGGCCGTCTGCGCGTACCGGCTCCAGGCGCCCGGCGTGCCGTTAAGCTCCCCCTTTGCACGGGCGGCGATGGCATCGCCGGTGGCGCGGGCCTCGTACTTCCCCTGATGGGTGAAGAGGTTCTTCCCGGCTGCGTCCCCCACCGCGTAGAGCCAGGGCTCGTCACCGGGAGTTCCGCCCACCAGACCGGACTCGTCCGTTGCCAGGACGAGGCGGCCGTGCCCGTCCGGTTCGAAGCCGACGCTCTCCAGGCCAAGGCCTTCCAGGGCAGGGTGCCGGCCGGTGGATACCAGGACCTTGTCCACGGTGAGGGTGGTTCCGTCGCCCAGCTCGAGGTTGAACGTGCCGTCGTCGTTCCCGCTGATGCGCTCCGTGGCTGTATCGAGGCGCAGCTCCACGCCGTCCGCACGCAGGCCGGCCGCTACCAGGCCGGAAGCCTCCCGGGGGAAGTTTCCGAGCAGTCCGCTGCGCGCGACGAGGGTCACGGCTGATCCCAGCCGGGCGAAGGCCTGGGCCAGCTCGGTGCCTGCCACGCCGCCGCCCAGTACGGCCAGCCGTTCCGGGACCTCGCTGGCCGACGTGGCTTCGCGGGTGCCCCACACCTGCACGTCCTGCAGTCCCTCGATGGGAGGCATGGTGGGCATGGCACCGGTGGCCAGGACTACTGCATGACGTGCCTGCAGTTGGTGCGACGTGCCGTCCAGCCCCGCCACCTCGACTATTTTCGGCGCCGTCAGCCAGCCGTGGCCGCGCACCAGTTCGATCCCGGTCTCCTTGACCCACGAAACCTGGCTGTCGTCCTGCCAGTTGGCGGTGAAGTAATCCCTGCGCTTCAGGACGGCGGCGGCGTCGAGTGTACGGGTGACCGCTTCCTTGGCTCCGGGCGTGGTCTGTGCTCCGTGCAGGGCGGTGCCGGGCCGGAGCATTGCCTTCGACGGCATGCAGGCCCAGTAGGAGCATTCGCCGCCCACCAGCTCCGCCTCCACCAGCACAGCGGTCAGTCCGCCCTGCACAACCCGGTCGGCGACGTTTTCCCCCACGGCGCCTGCGCCGATCACCACAACATCAAATTTGCGTTCAACAGGCTGGGGCGTCA
>NZ_JARHXQ010000353.1:0-25026 GCF_029222765.1 Arthrobacter sp. Cr_A7
TGGGCGCCTTCTCCGGAGACAATATCGCCTATCTGATCGGTCGCCGGGTGGGAACCACCAGGTGGTCCTGGATGCGCGGTCCCCGGATGCAGAGCGCCTTCCGGTGGGCCGGCGCAGAATTGCGGAAACGTCCAGCCTCGCTGATCCTGGTGGCCCGGTTCGTCCCGATCGGCCGCGTGGCCGTCAACCTGACAGCGGGGGCCACGCGCTACCCCCACGCGCGCTTCGTCGGTTTAACTGCCCTCTCGGCCATCCTCTGGGGGGCGTACTCCGTGGGGATCGGGCTGTTTTTCGGGCAGTGGTTCGAGGAAAACCACCTTCTGGGAGCGGCCATCGCCATCGTCTGCGCCGTGGCACTGGGCATCGTGGTGGACCTGGTGATTAACCGGGTCCGGCGGAAAACCCCCGTCGTGGAACGGATGCGGGAACCCGAGGCCTGACGCGGTATGTCAGCCCCTTGGCGGAGGCCCTCAAGCCCTGAAGATCACCCGCAGGGACGATGATGCCGCGGCGTCTTCCCCGATACCGTGAGGTGGGTGTTCCCGGGGCCGGGGCGTAGCGAACGACGCCCCGGCCGTGGGACACTTAGGAACGATTTCCGCTATGGCAGCGTCGCTTTGGCTGCGTCATCTTTGTCTAGGAGCAAGACCGCGTGGAGTTTATTAATGAGGCCGTGCTCCATGCAGCGGGCCAGTGGTGGATTTACCCCATCCTGCTGGTGTTTTTCTTCGTGGACGGCTTCGCGATGGTGGTCCCCAGCGAAACCCTCATCGTGGCCCTCGCGGCCTTCTCCAGGCACAGCGGGGAACCCAACCTGTGGATCCTCGGGACAACCGCTCTGATCGGCGCCATCGCCGGCGACAACATGGCCTTTATGCTGGGACGCCGGATCGGGCTGGACCGCTGGAAATGGATGCGCCGTCCCAAGGTCAAGAAGGCCTTCGGCTGGGCCCGCTATGAACTGGACAAGCGCGGGGCCGTGCTGATCTTCACCGCCCGCTACATTCCCTGGGGCCGGGTGGCTGTCAACTATGTTGCCGGAAGCACGGGCTTTGGCCACCGCCGCTTTTTCCTGCTGGACGCCTTTGCCTGTGTCACGTGGGTGGGCTACTCCATCGGCATTGGCCTGCTGGCCAGCTCCTTCCCCTGGCTGCACCACAACCCGCTGCTCAGTGCCGGCATCGCCGTAGTGTTCGCCATCGTCCTGGGCATCCTCATCGACCACCTGCTCCGCTGGTGGCATAAGCATCTTGCGCGCAACGACGCCGAAGAAGTGGACGAATGGCTCGACGGCGGCCCGTCCGGCGCGCGTGACGGCAAAGGCGGGTCAACGATTCTCGCCCCGTCCGCAGACGGCGGACCGGCAGCCTGACAGCGGCTGGCTTTGAGTCCCGGCCCACCCTAAGGTGGGAACGTGACTGAGCCTATTGCTGACGCTGCCCCTGCCCTCGATTTTGACCTGAAGAGCCTGCCCAAGGTTTCACTTCACGACCACCTGGACGGGGGCCTCCGTCCAGCCACCATCATCGAACTGGCTGAAGCCGTTGGCCACACCCTCCCCTCGACCGATCCCGTTGCCTTGGGCCAGTGGTTCCGCGAGTCTGCCGACTCAGGTTCCCTGGTCCGCTACCTGGAGACGTTCGACCACACCGTTGCCGTCATGCAGACGCGCGAAGGCCTGGTCCGGGTGGCCAAGGAATTCGTCGAGGACCTTGCCGATGACGGCGTGGTGTACGGCGAAGTGAGGTGGGCTCCCGAACAGCACCTGCAGAAGGGGCTCACGCTGGACGAGGCCGTGGAAGCAGTCCAGGAAGGCCTCGAAGCCGGCGTCGAAGCAGTAGGGGAGAGCGGCCGCGAAATCCAGGTGGGCCAGCTCATCACCGCCATGCGCCACGCTGACCGCGGCCAGGAGATCGCCGAGCTCGCCGTCCGCCACCGCAATAAGGGTGCCGTGGGCTTCGACATCGCCGGAGCAGAGGACGGCTTCCTGCCGTCCCGCTTCAAGGACGCCTTTACGTACCTGGCACAGCAGAACTTCCCCGCCACCGTGCACGCCGGCGAGGCCGCCGGGCTGGAAAGCATCCAGTCCGCACTGGTGGACGGCCGCGCGCTGCGGCTGGGACACGGCGTCCGGATCGCCGAGGACATCATGGTGGAATTCGACGACGACGCCGAGGACACCGTCGGCCTGGTCACCCTGGGGGATCTCTCCAGCTGGATCCGCGACCGCGGCATCGCACTGGAGATCTGCCCCTCCTCGAACCTGCAGACCGGTGCCATCGCCGCCTTCGGCGACGGCATCGACAGCCACCCCCTGGACATGCTCTACCAGCTGGGCTTCAACGTCACCATTAACACCGACAACCGGCTGATGAGCGGCGTCACCCTCACGGACGAGTTCGACCTCCTGGTGGAAACGTTCGACTACGACCTTGACGACCTGCTCGAGCTCACCCTGAACGCCGCCGAGGCTTCCTTCCTGCCCCTGGAGGAGAAGGAGGCGCTGGTGGAGTACATCAACGACGCCTACGCCAACCTTGGCTGACAATGCCGCCGGCGGCTCCTCCATCGGGGAGCCGCCAGGCAGTTCGCCGCTCGGGGAGCTGCTGGGGAAGATCGCGGCCCTGCGCGAGCACTGTCCCTGGATGGGAGCGCTGACCCACGCCTCGCTGGTGGAATACCTCCTTGAGGAGGCCTATGAAGTAGCCGAAACCATCGAGACCGGGAATCCCGACGCCGAACTCCAGGGCGAGCTGGGCGATGTCCTGCTCCAGGTGGTGCTGCACGCCCGGCTCGCCGAGGAGCGAGGGGCCTTTACGTTCGACGACGTTGCGCGCGGCCTGGGAGCCAAAATGGTCCGCCGGAACCCGCATGTCTTCCGGCCGGACGGCTCGCTGCAGGACAGCTTTCCCGCGACCGTTGACCAGATTGTCCGTAAGTGGGACGCGGTCAAGCGGGCGGAGCATCCGGCCCGCACCAATCCCCTCGAGGGGATTCCCCAGGCGCTCCCGGCACTGGCACGGGCACAGAAGTCCGTGGACCGCGCGGCCCGCGCGGGCGCGCCGTTGCCTCCTCCGGCTCCCATTCCGGAAACGGAGGACGAGCTCGGGGAGCAGCTCCTCGCCGTCGTGCGTTCAGCCCACGCTGCCGGATTCGACGCAGAGCGCGCCCTGCGTGGCGCCGTGCGCCGCTACCAGCAGGGGGCACCGTAAGCCCAACACCGCATCATCATGACGCAGTGGCTGGATAGGTTTCCGTAACCCGCACCACTCTCGACTACGCTGGTCTCTGACGAGTACGTCGAGTCTTTCTGCAAGATCCCCCCGTTAATCGCCCATAAGGAGCAAATTCATGGCGCTTATCGATGCCATCCACGCCCGCGAGATCCTCGATTCCCGTGGCAACCCGACCGTAGAAGTTGAAGTTCTGCTCTCCGACGGCCAGATCGGCCGCGCAGCAGTTCCCTCCGGCGCTTCCACCGGCGAGCACGAGGCCGTTGAACTGCGTGACGGCGACAAGGGCCGTTACCTCGGCAAGGGCGTCCAGAAGGCCGTTGACGCGATCATCGACCAGATCGCTCCGGCCCTGACCGGCTTCGACGCCACCGACCAGCGCAGCATCGACCAGGCCATGCTGGACCTGGACGGCACCCCCAACAAGGGCAAGCTGGGCGCCAACGCCATCCTGGGCGTTTCCCTGGCCGTTGCCAATGCTGCCGCAGCTTCCGCCGACCTGCCCCTCTACAAGTACCTGGGCGGTCCCAACGCCCACGTCCTGCCGGTCCCGCTGATGAACATCCTCAATGGCGGCTCGCACGCCGACTCGGACGTCGACATCCAGGAATTCATGGTTGTCCCGCTGGGTGCCGAGACCTTCTCCGAGGGCCTGCGCTGGGGCGTTGAGGTTTACCACGCCCTCAAGTCCGTCCTGAAGGAAAAGGGCCTGGCCACCGGCCTGGGCGACGAAGGCGGCTTCGCGCCGAACCTGCCGTCCAACCGTGCAGCATTGGACCTGATCCAGGAAGCCATCAAGAACGCGGGCTACACCCCGGGCAAGGACATCGCCCTGGCCCTGGACGTTGCCTCCTCCGAGTTCTTCACCGACGGTGCCTACCAGTTCGAGGGCAAGTCGCTGACCTCCGCCGAGATGAGCGCCTACTACACCGAACTCGTTGCCGACTACCCGCTGGTCTCCATCGAGGACCCGCTGGACGAAAACGACTGGGACGGCTGGAAGACCCTCACCGACTCCATCGGTGACAAGGTCCAGCTGGTTGGTGACGACCTGTTCGTCACCAACCCCTCCATCCTGCAGCGCGGCATCGACACCAAGACCGCCAACTCCCTGCTGGTCAAGGTCAACCAGATCGGCTCCCTCACGGAGACCCTGGACGCAGTCAGCCTGGCCCAGCGCGCCGGTTACACCACCATCACCTCGCACCGCTCCGGCGAGACCGAGGACACCACCATCGCCGACATCTCGGTGGCCACCAACGCCGGCCAGATCAAGACCGGCGCACCGGCACGCTCCGAGCGCGTTGCAAAGTACAACCAGCTTCTGCGCATTGAAGAGGAACTCGACGACGCCGCACGCTACGCAGGCCGCAGCGCGTTCCCGCGTTTCAAGGGCTAGTAGCCGCGTAAGCCAACAAACGGTGGCTATGGTTGAAAGACCATAGCCACCGTTGCTGTTTCAGGAGTGTCATGGCTACCCGCCGTCCCAAAGTCCCCAAGGTCGCCCCCACCCGCCAAGCCAGGGAAACCTCCGACGGCGCCGAAATCATCCAGGCGGACTTCCGCTCCGGCAAGGACAAGGCGGGGCAGGAGGTCCATGCCGGCAGGGCGGGCGGCACCGCGACCGGCAGCGCCTCGACGGGGAAGGCCGGTTCAGTCACTGCCGGATCCCGCCCCAAGGCCGGAGCTCCGGCCGGGGGCAAGGGGAGCAGCGCGGCCGCCGGCGCCGGGGAACCTGCCGCCGGGGAGGACCAGCACCCCGTTCCGGCGAAGGCGTTTTCGGGCCGGATGCTGGCACTGGCCGTGGTGATGATTGCCATCACCGTCATGCTGGCGCCCACCGTCAAGATCTTCTTCGACAAGAAGGCTGAGATCGACGCCCTGAACGCCGACATCGCTGCCCGTGAAGCTGAAGGTGACGTGCTGCGCCAGCAGGTTTCCCGCTGGCAGGACCCGAACTACGTGAAACAGCAGGCCCGCGACCGCATTAACATGGTTATGCCGGGCGAAACCGGCTACTGGGTTTTTGGCAGCGATGTGCCCGCCGGGGAAACCAGTGGCCAGTCCGGCGCAGCAGCACAAGACCCCGCCGATCTGCCGTGGGTGGATTCCCTGTGGGAGTCCATTACGCGCGCGGCCACAGACTGAACCGCAAAAGGAAGGACGGCCCGCGACAGTGGAACACAACACGGCAGCCGCCCGGGAGGAATCCCGCCAACCATCACCGCATGACCTTGAAGTACTGAGCCGGCAGCTGGGACGGCCGGTGCGTGACGTGGTGGAGATTCCTGCGCGCTGCGTCTGCGGCAACCCGCTCGTGGCAGCCACCGCTCCGCGCCTGAGTAACGGCACCCCGTTCCCCACCACGTTCTACCTCACACATCCGGTCATCACCTCCGCAGTGTCCCGGCTTGAGGCGGCCGGTGTCATGAACGACATGAACGGGCAGTTGACTGCTGACGCTGAACTCGCTGCGGCATACCGCTCCGCCCACGACGCCTACCTGGCCGCGCGCGACGCTATCGGCCAGCGCTCGGGCATCGGCGCTGTCCCCGAAATCGACGGAATTTCCGCCGGCGGCATGCCCACGCGCGTCAAATGCCTGCACGTCCTGGTAGGCCATTCATTGGCGGCCGGCCCGGGGGTCAATCCGCTGGGCGACGAGGCGCTGCTCCAGATCCGGGAATGGTGGACCACGGACAAATGCTATTGCGACGGCGCCTGGGACACCACCGGCGAGGCACCTTCACGGGACCTCAGCCGCCACGGACCGCAGGGCCTGCCGGACATCGTGGGCCGCCCCGCACCTGTCCGCAAGTCCGCCAACCCTGCCGAGGCACAACAATGACCCGCGCCGGAACCACCCGGGTGGCCGCCATCGACTGCGGCACCAACTCCATCCGCCTCCTCATCGCGGATATCGACCGCAGCGACGGCACCAGCACCCTCACGGATGTAGTACGCGAGATGCGGGTGGTGCGCCTTGGCGAGGGCGTTGACGCCACCGGCGAGCTCGCCCCCGAAGCACTCGAGCGAACGTTCGCGGCGACAGCCGACTACGCGCAGCTGATCCGCGAACACCGCGCCGAAGCTGTCCGCTTCGTGGCAACGTCTGCCAGCAGGGATGCCCGGAACCGGGACGTCTTCGTGGACGGCATCCGCGACCTGCTGGGGGTGGAGCCGGAAGTGATTTCCGGCGACGAGGAAGCCGCGCTGTCCTTTGCCGGCGCCAGCAGCGTCCTGCCCATCCTGGACGGCCACGAAGTCCTGGTGGTGGACCTCGGCGGCGGAAGCACCGAGTTCGTCCTGGGCACCGCAGGAGGAGTCACGGCGGCCACATCCGTGGACATCGGATGTGTCCGCCTGACGGAACGGCACCTGCGCAACGATCCGCCAACCGCCGAACAGATAGCAGCGGCGGAAGCCGACGTGGATGCTGCCATCGCCCGCGCCGGACAGGACGTTCCGCTGGAACGCGCCACCGCCGTCGTCGGCGTTGCCGGCTCCATCACCACCATCACAGCGCACGCTATGAAGCTGCCGGAATACTCGCCGAACGCGATTCACGGCACCGAGCTGCCCATCGACACCGTGCGGGCCGCCTCCACAGATCTTCTGGAAATGGTCCGCTCGGAGCGGGCCGCGCTGCCGTACATGCACCCGGGGCGCGTGGACGTCATTGGGGCAGGCGGCCTGGTCTGGCGCAGGATCCTGGAACGGATGGGCGGGCTCAGCGGCGGGCGGATCACCACGGCAACGGCCAGCGAGCACGACATCCTCGACGGCATCGCCTTGAGCATCGGCTGATTTTAGATGCAGCCTTCCACGAAACCCATGCTGCAGAAGACAGGATCGGCGGCGCTTGCCCTGGTCCTCGCTGCCTGCTGCCTTTGTACCGGACTCTTCACTCCGCCCGCAGCGCACGCCGACGAATGGCGGGACAAGCAGTACTGGCTGGCGGAATCCGGCATCAACAAGGCGTGGGAGGTGTCCAAGGGCGCCGGCGTTAAAGTAGCCATCATCGACAGCGGCGTGGACGCCCAGCACCCGGACCTCAAGGGAGCGGTGGCAGGCGGTTACGACGCGTCCGGCTCGGGCCAGCCCGACGGCCAGAAAAGCGTCGGCATCAAGCCCGAACACGGCACCCTGGTTGCCACCATGCTCGCCGGCCGCGGCCACCAGCCTGCAAACGCCACGCCCACCGCCACCCCCGGGCCGGCGCCGGTGGCTCCGGACGGAATCATGGGAGTTGCCCCGGAGGCACAGATCCTCTCGGTATCCACCTGGCTGGGTTCCCCGAATCCTTCCGGGAAAAGCGACCAGGACCAGATTCCGGAAGCCGTCCGCTGGGCGGTGGACAACGGTGCCAAGGTCATCAACATCTCGCTCGGCAGCACCACACCGCAGTGGCCGCAAAGCTGGGATGCAGCCTTCCTGTATGCAGAACAAAAGGACGTGGTGATCGTTGCCGCGGCCGGCAACCGGATCGGCGGAAACACCCAGGTGGGTGCGCCGGCCACCATCCCCGGGGTCCTCACCGTCGCAGGGCTGGACCGCAAGGGGGCCGCAAGTGTTGATGCATCGTCCCAAGGCATCAGCATCGGCGTCGCCGCGCCGGCCGAGAACCTCCTGGGCGGCCTGCCCGGCGGCAGCTACGCCGAGTGGGCGGGGACTTCAGGATCCGCCCCCATCGTGGCCGGAGTCGCAGCTCTGATCCGCTCCAAGTGGCCTGCCATGTCCGCCGAACAGGTCATCAACCGCATCGTTTCCACGGCCAGGGACGCCGGAGCGCCGGGCAAGGACCCCCTGTACGGATTCGGCGTCCTGAACGCCGAGGCCGCGCTCAAGGACGAGGTCCCCGAAGCCAAGGGCAACCCGCTGGGCTCCATCGCCGAATGGATCCGTGTCCACCGGCGGGGCAACCTGGCCACTCCCGCCCCGCTGCCCACGGCTGCTGTGCCCAGCGCGGTGCCGACGCTTCCGGAAGCTACCGTGCCTGCCGCGGAGGCGCCCTCGCAGCGGGACAGTGCCATCGGCGCCGCCGTCGTGATCGGATTCGCCCTCCTGTTCGTGGCGATCATTGCGGCAGCGGTTGTCCAGTTGCGGCGGGCGGCCAGGGACCCGGCACTGGCTGCGGAGGAGCAGGAAACAGGCGTCATCGAAAAGGTGGATTCGGGCGGGAAAACGCAACAATAGGGGTCCTTCCCGCAGTTAGTGAAGATTTTCACAAACTGCGCTATCCTTAAACTATGGCAACCACCCCAGAGCTCCAGGACCGTCCCAGGGTACTCGTCGTCGGCGGCGGGTACGTCGGCCTGTACGTAGCACTCAAACTGCAGAAGAAGATCGCGAATGCCGGTGGCATCGTCACCCTCGTGGATCCACTGCCCTACATGACGTACCAGCCCTTCCTCCCCGAGGTAGCAGGCGGCAACATCGAGGCCCGCCACGCGGTTGTGTCCCACCGCCAGCACCTCAAGCAGACCGAACTGATCCAGGGCCGCGTCACCTCGATCGACCACGCCAACCGCACCGCGGTTGTGGCTCCGGCAGACGGCGGCGAGAACTTCGAGGTTCCCTACTTCGACGTCGTCCTGGCCGCAGGCGCCATCACCCGCACCTTCCCCATCAAGGGCCTCGCGGACAAGGGCATCGGCCTGAAGACCATCGAGGAAGCCGTTGCCCTGCGCAACAAGGTCCTGGAGCGCATCGAGGTTGCCTCCACCATGACCGACCCCGCTGCCCGCGCCAAAGCACTCACCTTCGTGGTGGTGGGCGGCGGCTTCGCCGGCATCGAGTGCATCACCGAGATGGAGGACCTGGCCCGCGCCGCGGTCCGCAACAACCCCCGGATCAAGCAGGAGGAAGTCCGCTTCGTCCTGGTCGAAGCCATGGGCCGCATCATGCCCGAGGTTACCGCCAAGCAGGCCGAATGGGTTGTGGAGCACCTGCGCAGCCGCGGCATCGAGGTCCTGCTGAACACCTCGCTGGACAGCGCCGAAGGCACCCTCAAGCTCATCAACCTCCCGGACAAGACCCCCGCCCAGGAGTTCGAAGCAGACACCCTCGTATGGACTGCCGGCGTGCAGGCCAACCCCATGGTCCGCTCCACCGACTTCCCGCTCGAGCCCCGCGGCCGCGTCCGCGTCCTCCCGGACCTGCGCGTTGCCGGCGATGAAGGCATCGTGGACAACGCCTGGGCAGCCGGCGACATCGCCGCTGTTCCGGACCTCACCGGCAAGGGCCTGCCCGACGGCACCTGCGTCCCCAACGCCCAGCATGCACTCCGCCAGGCCAAGCGCCTCGCCAAGAACCTGTGGGCCTCGCGGTGGGAGAAGCAGCTGAAGGACTACAAGCACAAGAACCTCGGTGCTGTGGCCGGCTTCGGTGAATGGAAGGGCGTTGCCAACATCAACCTGGTGGGCAGCATCGGCCTCAAGGGCGGACTCGCCTGGCTGGCCCACCGCGGCTACCACGGCATGGCCATGCCGACGTTCGAGCGCAAGTTCCGCGTGATCTTCAACTGGATCATCAGCTTCTTCGCCGGACGCGACACCACCCAGCTGATGGACCTGGACAACCCGCGCGGCGCCTTCGTCGCTGCCGCCACGCCGGCTCCCAAGCCCGCAGCTGCTGCGCCTGCAGCCCCCGCCGCCCCCGCGGCCGGCGGCGGATCCACCGCCGTTGAATCGAAGGAAACGGTCACGGCCCCGGCCAAGTAGTTCTCAACGCCCGACGGCGGCTGTCCCCTTGCGGGGGCGGCCGCCGTTTTGCTTGTGCACGGGAAGATGTCCCGTTGCCGCCTGGCCTGCCTCCTAGACTGGCCTCATGACTGGCGATAGGAACCTGCAGACCCTGCTGGCCGGAATGCGGCCCGTACAGCGAGGCGGGGAGTACGTCTACGTCCTCTGGCCGCACGGACGGCCGCTGGCAGGCGGCGTTGAGGCGGCAGTACGCGAAGCGGAAGGCCTCACTGTGGTGCTGCCCCGGGCCGAGGCGGACAGGCAGGGACTGGCCTACGACTTCGTGGGCGCGTGGATCACGCTGGAGATCCACTCGGCCCTTGAAGCGGTGGGTTTGACCGCCGCCGTCAGCAAAGCCCTGACCGACGCAAGGATCAGTTGCAATGTCCTGGCCGGTTTCCACCATGACCACCTCCTGGTGCCGGTGGCTGACGCACCCCGGGCCCTTGAAGTGCTGGCCGAGCTCTCGGCGCAATACAGTGATGTGCCCCGGCCCGAACTGCTGCTGCGGAACGAAACTCCGGAGGACCGCGACGCCATCCTGGCCCTGACCGCTGAAGCCTTCGCCATATCGCCGGCCACGGGACTGCCGGCAGAGGGCGAGCCGGTGGAAGTAAAAGTGCTCCGTGCACTCTTCGACGCCAAGGAGTACCTCCCCGGGTTCAGCGTGGTGGCAGTCCTGGACGGGGAAATCGTTGGCCACGTAATCAGCACCCGCGGCTGGGTGGGGGAGCACGAACTCCTGGGACTCGGCCCCATCGCCGTAACTCCCAGGCTGCAGCGGCAGGGGATAGGTTCAGCACTGATGAAGGAGACCATCGCCAGGGCGAATGCTGCGGGGGAGAGCGGAATCGCCCTGCTGGGCAGTCCTGACTACTACTCCCGGTTCGGGTTTGTTCCCGCAGCCTCCTTCGGTGTGCAGTCACCGGAAGCGGTGTGGGGGGACCACTTCCAGCTCCTGCCGCTCGCCCTCTGGCCCGGCGGCGTCCACGGGACGTTCCGGTATGCCGAACCGTTCATGCTCCTCTGACGGGATACGATTGACCCGTTGCCCCAGTAGCCCAATTGGCAGAGGCAGCGGACTTAAAATCCGCGTGTTGTGGGTTCGAGTCCCACCTGGGGTACTTAGGAGATGCCGGCAGCCAAGGCGCTGCCTGGCAGGAGGCCGTCCGCGCTGCGGGCGGCTTCCCCCGTTTAATTCCACATATGCAACGACTGTTATAAGGATGTGACCTCAGTCACTTATCTTCGCCGGGGATATGCATTAGCTTGAAGCTAAATCAGGAACACCTGATTTTTCGCGTCAAAGGCCGTTCGCACCTTTAGATCGAGGAGCTTGTAAATGACTTTATTCCCCCAGGCGGGAACCCGTGTTGCCAAGCTGACAGCGCTTGGCATCGGCGTCGCCTTCATGGTGACGGCTTGCGGCGGTTCGTCCACACCAACGGCGTCCGAAACCGCCACCGGATCAGCGGGCGGAATCGCCTGCCCGGCACCTGAAGGCGGCGGAGGCGCAGCCGCCAGCCAGACTGCGGAATCAGGCTCCGTCCCGGCTTCCACCGGCACCACCGAAACCCCGCTCCGGCTGGGTTCACTGCTGCCCACCACGGGATCCCTGGCCTTCCTCGGCCCGCCCGAAATTGCCGGCGTCAACCTTGGTGTTGACGAGGTCAACAAGGCCGGCGGCGTTCTAGGCAAGCCGATCGAAGTGATCCACCGCGACTCCGGTGACACCAAGACCGACATCGCCACCCAGTCCACGTCCGCGTTGCTGGGCCAGGGCGTCAGCGCCATCATCGGTGCCGCCTCCTCCGGCGTCTCCAAGACGGTCATCAACCAGATCACCGGCGCCGGCGTCGTTCACTTCTCGCCGGCCAACACCTCACCGGACTTCACCACCTGGGACGACAAGGGCCTGTACTGGCGTACGGCTCCCTCCGACGTCCTCCAGGGCAAGGTGCTGGGCAACTACATGGCTACATGTGGTGCGCAGACCGTTGGCATGATCGTCCTGAACGATGCCTACGGCACGGGCCTGGCGTCCAACGTCAAGTCCGCCTTCGAGGCTGCCGGCGGCCAGGTTGTGGCGGAGGAGCTCTTCAATGAGGGCGACACCCAGTTCAGCAGCCAGGTGGACAAGATCATCGCCGCGAAGCCTGATGCCATCGCCCTGATCACGTTCGACCAGGCCAAGAGCATCGTTCCGCTGATGACGGGCAAGGGCGTCCTGCCCACCCAGATGTTCCTCGTGGACGGCAACACGTCCGATTACAGCAAGGACTTCCAGCCGGGAACCCTGAAGGGCGCGCGGGGCACCATCCCGGGCACCTTTGCCCAGGAGGAGTTCAAGAAGAAGCTGCTCGCCATTGACCCGGCACTGAAGGACTACAGCTACGCAGGCGAGTCCTACGACGCCGTCAACCTCATCGCACTGGCAGCGGAATCCGCCGGAAGCACCAAGGGCGTGGATATCGCCGGCAAGCTCAAGGAAGTCTCCGAGGGCGGCGAGAAGTGCACCTCCTTCGCAGCCTGCGTCACGCTGATCCGTGAGGGCAAGGACGCCGACTACGACGGCCAGTCCGGACCCGTCACCTTCTCCGACGCCGGCGACCCGACGGAAGCCTACATCGGCATCTACGAGTACCAGGATGACAACAAGTACACCGCAGTCAAGGAAGAGTTCGGCAAGCTCTAGGAATCCTTCCTGAACCAAAGGGAGCCCCCGTCCAACCGGACGGGGGCTCCCTTGTGTTGTGATGTGCGGCGCTACTCGACGGTGTCGGCCAGTGTGCCCAGGTAGAGCTGGATGACCTTGGGGTCCTTCATCAGTTCACGGCCGGTGCCGGTGTAGGCGTCCCGGCCCTGGTCCAGGACGTAGCCGCGGTCGCAGATCTGCAGGCAGCGGCGGGCGTTCTGTTCCACCATGATCACGGACACACCGGCACGGTTGATCTCGTGCACGCGCAGGAACGTCTCGTCCTGCTTGACGGGGGAGAGGCCTGCCGAGGGCTCATCCAGCAGCAGCACGGCCGGATCCATCATCAGGGCCCGCCCCATCGCCACCATCTGCCGCTCGCCGCCGGAGAGCGACCCGGCCCGCTGGGCACGGCGCTTTCCAAGCTCAGGGAACAGGCCCGTGACAAAGTCGAACCGCTCGGCGAAGTCCTTGGGCCTCTGGAACATGCCCATCTGGAGGTTCTCCTCGATGGTCAGCGTGGCAAACACGTTGTTGGTCTGCGGGACGAAGCCCACTCCACGGGAGACCAGTTTGTTTGCCTTCAGCCCCGTGATGTCCTGCCCGCGGACCACGACCGTCCCCGAATGGACCTTCACCAGGCCGAACATGGCCTTCAGGAGTGTTGACTTGCCCGCGCCGTTCGGTCCGATGATGCCGATCAGTTCGCCCTTGCGGGCCTCGATGCTGCAGCCGTTGAGGATGTTGACGCCGGGCAGATAACCCGCCACGAGGTCCGTGACCTTGACCACGGCCCCGCCATCGGCGACGGGCTGGGCGGCTGGTGCCGCGCTGGTGCTGCTGCTCATTGGCTGTCCCTCTCTGTGCGGTCTTTCCCGCTGATGTCCCTGTCCGTACTTCCATGCCGGCCGCCGGACCCTTCGCCCTCCGGGACGCCACGCCTCCGCTGGTTTTCAGCTTCGTCAGCCACAACGTCCAGGGAGATGATTCCGGCGTTTTCGGTTCCCACGACGGACTCTTCGTCAGCCACCAGTTCGGCAGCCAGCTCCTTGATGCCCTCGGAGTCGCCGAGGTCGACGTCATGGTGGGCGCCCAGGTAGGCGTCGATGACGGCAGGGTTCTTCATCACCTCGCCCGGGGGACCTTCGGCGACGACTTTTCCTTCCGCCATGACCACAACCCAATCCGCGATGTGCCGGACCATGTGCATGTCGTGTTCGACGAACAGGACAGTCATGCCCTCAGCCTTCAGGTTCTTGATGTGGTCCAGCAGCGACTGCGTCAGCGCCGGGTTCACGCCTGCCATGGGCTCGTCCAGCATCACCAGTTTCGGCCGGACCATGAGGGACCGCGCCATCTCCAGAAGCTTGCGCTGGCCCCCGGAAAGGGAGGCCGCGTAATCATCCTTTTTGGCGTCGAGCTTGAACTTCTCCAGCAGGACGTTGGCCTGGGCAGTGATCTCTTTCTCGCGGCCGCCCCACATGCCCTTGAAAAGGGCCTTGGAAAGGCGCTCACCGGGCTGGTTGGAGGCGCCGAGCCGCATGTTTTCCATGACCGTCAACTTGCCCATGACCTTGGTGAGCTGGAAAGTGCGCACCATGCCCATGCGTGCCACCTTGTAGGGCGATACGCCGGCGATGCTCTGGCCCTCGAACTGCCACTTGCCGCTGTTGGGCGTATCAAATCCGGTGAGCAGATTGAAAAGGGTGGTTTTGCCTGCACCGTTGGGACCAATCAGTGCCGTGATTTTGTGCCGGGGAATTTCAAGGTACTCGACGTCCACGGCGTTGATGCCGCCGAAGCTTCGCGTCACGTTCTCCGCGACGACAATCGGGTCCCGCTTCTTGCACCCGGGGCCGGTTTCGCCGGCCGCGATGGGCCGGTTGTCGGTCATGTAATCCGGCTCGCCCCCGCCGGCAGTTGTTCGTTCTTCGCTGTGCATGCTCATGCGAACGCCAGCTCCTTCTTGTTTCCGAAGACGCCCTGGGGCCTGAAAATCATCAGCAGCATCAGGGCGACGCCAACCAGGATGTAGCGCAGCTGTCCCGCCTGGACGGTGTTCAGCCACGTGACGGCGCCCGACTCGATCAGGCCATACAGGATGCCCTGGGTCAGTGACAGGACAACCCAGAAGATCATGGCGCCGATGACGGGGCCAAGGACGGTGCCCAGGCCGCCCAGGAGGAGGCACGTATAGAGGAAGAACGTCAGCTCGGTGCCGTAGTTCGCCGGCTGCACTGCTCCGCGGGGGAGGGTGAAGATCATGCCTGCGAGGGCTCCGAGCACACCGCCGATGATCAGTGCCTGCATCTTGTAGGCGTAGACGTTCTTGCCCAGGGACCGTACGGCGTTCTCATCCTCGCGGATGCCCTTCAGGACACGGCCCCAGGGACTGCGCATCAACAGCCACACGAGGGTGCAGCACAGGGCAACCAGTGCCCAGCCCACCACGCGGATGAAGAAGTCGCGGTTGTTCATGCCGAAGTAGGAGCCCTCGGGGAAGGGGTTCATGGCGTAGAAGCCGCCTTCGAACGCCGCCAGCCCGTTGGCGGAACCGGTCACGGATGTGAGCTGGTTGGTGGTGACGATGTACCGGACAATTTCCGCGGCCGCGATGGTAACGATGGCCAGGTAGTCTGCCCGGAGCCTCAGCGTGGGGATACCGAGCAGCAGGGCAAAGATTGCCGAGGCGATGATGGCAATCAGCAGCCCAACGAAGAACGGCACGCCGAAGGTCAGGGTGGAAATGGCAAACCCGTAGGCCCCCACCGCCATAAAGCCGGCCTGGCCAAAGTTCAGCAGGCCGGAATAGCCGAAGTGCACGGCGAGGCCCAGGGCAGCCAGTGCATAGGCGGCCGTTGTCGGGCTGAAAATTTCACTGGCAGCGCTGGCAAGAATGAATCCAAAATCCATGGCTGTCTCCTAACCCACGCGCTCGCGTCGGCCCAGGATTCCCTGTGGCCGGAACAAGAGGACAACGATCATGATGAACAGCGCTCCCACGTACTTAAGGTCGGCCGCGAGGCCGAACACGGTTGTCAGCTCCACGAAGATGCCCACGATGATGGACCCGATCAGTGCGCCAAAGACGGTTCCGAGTCCGCCGAGGGTGACGCCGGCGAAGATCAGGAGGAGGATGGCGGAGCCCATATCGAAGGTGACGCCGGGCCGGTAGTAGGCCCACAGGATGCCGCCAAGGGATGCGAGCATGCCGCCGGTGATCCACACCAGCCGGATCACGCCGTCCACATCGATGCCCGAGGCCGCCGCGAGTGCGGGGTTGTCCGCCACGGCACGGGTGGCCTTGCCGAGCCTGGTCTTGAGCAGCACAATGCCGATGAGTGCGATCACCACTGCGCTGATGCCCAGCGACCAGAGGTTGTTGGGCGAGATGGATACCGGGCCCAGCTGGATTTCGGGGCTCTGGGCATACGGCAGCTGTTGGGTGGCGCCGCCGAAGTAGAACTGGATCACGTAGCGGACGGCCAGGGCGAGGCCGATACTGACGATCATCATGGGCACGAGGCCTGTACCGCGCCGACGCAGCGGCCGCCACAAGCCCCTGTCCTGGGCGTACCCGAACAAGCCGCCGCCCAGCAGGGACAGGATTAGTGCCAGCCAGAACGGAAGGCCGATGGCATTGAACGCGAACACCAGAACGGCACCCAGCGTCACCATCTCGCCGTGGGCGAAGTTGGTCAGGCCCGTGGTGCCGAAAATCAGCGACAGCCCAACTGACGCCAGGGCGAGGAGGAGCCCGAAGCTCAACCCCGCCACAAGGCGGTTGAGGAGGTTCTGTCCAAAGTCCTGCTGCTGGACCACGATGCCTTTGCCAAACGCAAAGATCACCGACAGGTTGGAGGTCTGGCTGAAGGTGACATCGCGCGGGTTTTCCTGGCCTTCGGCCAGCGTGATGCCTTCAGGCAGGGTGGATTCGTCCAGCTCAACGGTGTACGTGCCCTGTTCGGGTACGCCGATGTTCCAGGAGCCATTCGCCGCTGACTTGGCAGTGCCCGTGAAGTCGCCCTTTGTTGCGGTGATGGTCACGTCCGCCAGGGGAGCGCGGGTGTCATCGCGGAGGAATCCACTGATGTTGTTCTGGAAGGTCTGGTTCGACGGGGATGGTGTCGGTGACGGGGAAGTGGCCTGGGACGCCGGGGCGGCCACCAGGAGGATTGCCAGGATGGAAGCACTGATGGCTCCCAACAGTCTCAGCAACCCTCGGCGTCCTCTTGCCGGCAGGCCTTGGGGTGTACTTCTCAAATTGATAACCTCCACTTGGGGGCGGTCCCGGCTGCGCCGTTGCAGCCGCTGCGAACGGATGCAAGGTTGGGAGGCGCCATCTGGCCCGGCGCCGTCACGCGTGTGAGTTCCGTCACCCTGCTTGGCTTATGCTACAGCGCGCAAGAACCCGCAAATGCCTTGGTCAGGGCGTTGATGGTAGCGATCGGATAACAACTGTGCAGCCCTTTACGGCAGCAGCGGGCGGAACTCACCAAGAAACCTTTGTTGAGTCACGGTGTTTTCCGGGCACCCATGGCGCCCGGTTGTTCCACGCGGGCAGCTGCTCCTGCCGAGAACAGGGTCACGGTTGCATTGCACCGGGATGAATTCGGGAACTTTCAAGGGTGCATCGACGTGGAAATTGGTAGCGTAAACCTTAAGGTTCACATCACACCCACAATGGAGGAATCCCGCAATGGCACTTGGCGGCAACCCGATCTTCAACGGAAAGAGCTTCCGTGGAGCCACCCAGGCACCGCCTGTCCCGCAGGCTCCCTACGGCAACGCTCCCTACGGCCAGGCCCCTTATGGACAGCCTTACGGCCAGCAGCCCTATGGCCAGGTTCCCTACGGCCAGCCTGCATACGGCCAGCAGGGCTGGAACGCCCAGCCGCAGAACATGACCGACGAGCAGCTGCAGCAGATGTACAACCAGCCTGCTGCAGGCCCGGCGGACACCGGCCGGATGACCTTCGACGACGTCATCGTCAAGACCGCAGCCTGCCTCGGCGTGCTGCTCGTCGGCGCCGCGGTGACAATGTTCGTCAGCATGGGCCTCGCGTCGCTGCTGATGATCGTCGGCGCCTTGGGCGGCTTCGTTCTGGCCCTCGTCAACACGTTCAAGAAGCAGCCTTCACCGGCACTGATCCTTGGTTATGCAGGCCTGGAAGGCCTCTTCCTCGGCGGCCTCACCCGGGTCTTGGACACCATGTACCCGGGAGTGGGGCTTCAGGCCGTCCTCGGCACGCTGTCCGTCTTCACCGTGACGCTCCTCCTCTTCAAGAGCGGCAAGGTACGCGCCACGCCAAAGGCCATGAAGTTCTTTATGATCGCCATTGTTGGCTACGCGCTGTTCTCCGTGGTGAACCTCGTCATGATGATGACTGGTCTGACCACTGAGCCGTTCGGGCTGCGAAGTGGCATCATCGGCATCGCCATCGGCATCCTGGCCATCGGTCTCGCGGCCTTCTCGTTGGTCATGGACTTCACCAGCATTGAGGCCGGCGTCCGCAGCGGTGCTCCGCAGCGCTTCTCCTGGACGGCCGCTTTCGGCCTGACCGTCACGCTGGTCTGGCTGTACGTGGAGATCATCCGCCTGCTGGCCATCCTGCGCGGGGACGACTAGCACCCAGGCGGCGCCGCCGTCGTCGTCTGTTCCTTAACAATGAAGGCCCCACCTCACGGTGGGGCCTTCATTGTTCCTGCGCCAGTGTCTTGGAGCCCTACGCGATGCGCGTGGCACCCGCGGCAGGCGAAACCGTGAAAATGTCCGGTGCCGTGAAGCCCGCCCGGGCAAAGGCCTGCACGACGGCGTCGCGCACCTTTTGCTCGGAGCCGGCAGGGGTGAGCGCGATCGCCGCTCCACCGAAACCGCCGCCGGTCATCCGGGCGCCAAGTGCGCCACTGGCGCGCGACGTGTCCACGGCGAGGTCCAGCTCGGGGCAGGAGATTTCAAAGTCGTCGCGCATGGAAGCGTGGCTCGCATCCAGCAGGTGTCCGATGGCTGACGGGCCCTGCTCCGCGAGAAGTTCCACGGTTTGGAGGACCCGGTCGTTTTCGGTGACAACATGCCGAACCCGCCGGAACGTCACTTCGTCCAGGAGTCCGCTGGCTTCCTCCAGGTCTCCCACCTGGACATCACGCAGTGCCTTAACACCCAGGACCTGGGCACCGAGCTCGCATGACGCACGCCGCGAGGCATAGCCACCGTCAGAGTGCGAGTGTGAAACCTTTGTGTCGATGACGAGCAATACCAGGCCGGCGGGCTCCGTCTCGAAGGGAACCAGCCGGGCGGTCTGGTCCCGGCAGTCCAGGAACACCGCATGGCCCTGTGAACCGCGCAGTGACGCTGACTGGTCCATGATTCCGGTGGGAGCTCCCACGAAGTCATTTTCGGCCTGCTGGGTGGCCAGGACCATCTCCTGCGCCTCCAGTCCCGCGCCGGTCAGTTCGTTCAGGGCGGTGATGACGGCGCATTCGATGGCGTGGGACGAGGAAAGCCCGGCCCCGAGGGGGACGTT
This sequence comes from Arthrobacter sp. Cr_A7, assembly GCF_029222765.1. Taxonomy (NCBI): domain Bacteria; kingdom Bacillati; phylum Actinomycetota; class Actinomycetes; order Micrococcales; family Micrococcaceae; genus Arthrobacter; species Arthrobacter sp. Cr_A7. Next base: position 19,196 of record NZ_JARHXQ010000353.1, read on the forward strand.
CGAGTCCAGCAGGAGGTCGATGCCCGGCACATCGATACCGCGCCTGCGGAGCGCCCAGATGACGCCGAGCGGGTACTTTGTCCAGCCCTTGGCGGAGCCGGGCTCGAGGGAGTCAAGCGTGGTGGTGACAATGCCCTGGTCGCCGTAGGTGGACAGCAGCCGGGCCGTGGAATCGGAGCGCACTCCAACGGCCACCCGGGCAGTGCGGTCGATGGCAAAAGGCAGGACGAAGCCGTCGTTGTAGTCTGTATGCTCCCCGATCAGGTTGACGCGCCCCGGTGCCTGCCAGATGCCGGCAGGAGCGCTTCCGAACTCGTGCGTGAACCGGGCGGCGAGGTCCTGGGTGCCGGCTGCGGCGGCGAGGGGGTCAGGTGCAGTGCTCACGCGGGGGCTCCTTCGGGCGCGGCGGCCAGGACGGCTGGGAAGGCGGCAGACGGCGGAACGGACACGGCGCGCAGGCGTTCGGCCACGCTTTCCGGGGTGGTGTCATTGATGAAAGCGCCCATCGCTGCCTCCGAACCGGCAAGGTACTTCAGCTTATCGGCAGCACGCCGGGGTGACGTGAGCTGCAGGTGCAGATAGCCCGCAGCGCGCAGCGCCGGCTCCAGGGGAGCCTGGTGCCAGGCGGAAATGTACGGCGTGGGAGTGGGATACAGGGCGTCCAGGCGCTTGAGCAGATCGAGGTAGACGTGCGCCAGCTCATCCTTCTCTTGCCCGCTCAGGGCCGCCAGGTCCGGAACGTGGCGGTGCGGAACCAGATGGATTTCCAGCGGCCAGCGGGCCGCGAAGGGGACGTAGGCGCTGAAGTTCTCGCCTTCCATGACCATCCTGCTGCCATCCTCGCGCTCTGCCCTCAGCAGCGAGCCGGTCAGGGTCTCCCGGCCGTCCTGCGCTTCGTAGAACTTGCGTGCAGCTGCACCGAGGACGCCCGCCCGGGGAGTGACATAGGGGTAGGCGTAGATCTGGCCGTGGGGATGGTGCAGGGTGACACCGATATCCGCGCCACGGTTTTCAAACGGGAATACCTGTTTGATGCCGGGCAATGCGCTCAGGGCGGCGGTCCGCTGTGCCCAGGCCTCGATCACCGTACGGGAGCGGACCTCGCTGAGCCCGCTGAAGGAACCTGTGTGCTCCGGCGTAAAGGACACCACCTCGCAGCGGCCGTAGGCCGGGCCCTTTGTTCCCCACGCGGCCTGGTCCGGGACGGGGCCGACGGCCGGGCCGAGGGACGGGAAGCGGTTCTCGAAGACCACCACATCGTAATCGGCAGCCGGAATTTCCGAGGGGTTGCTGCCGGTGGTGGGGCAGATGGGGCACTGGTCTGCGGGAGGAAGGTGGGTCCGGGACTGCCGGTGGGCAGCGACGGCCACCCATTCTTCAGTCAAAGCGTCGAAGCGGATTTCTCCCGGTTCACCGCGCGGAGGCAGGCCACGGTGGTCGGTGGTGAACTCGGCTGCCCGCGGGGTGCTGGTGCCGGCGTCATCGAAATAAATCAGCTCCCGGCCGTCCGAAAGTCTGGTGCTGGTGGTCCCTGTCATAGAAGAAGTGTCGCACATTCGCTCAAAAAAGAATAGTTAACAACAAAAGACAACATATTGGGCTGGAGCGACCCGGCGTCGCCGCGGTACGGTAATGCCCATGACATCGACTTCCTCCCAGGATTCCCTTGCCGGTTCCAACGCCCAGGCCTACGCGACGGGCCGGCAGTACGAGCTCCGGCGCGGCGACGCATTGGCTGTAGTTACCGAACTTGCCGCCGGCCTCCGCTCGTTCACCAGGGGAAATGTGCTCCTGACGGAGACTTACGGCGATGACCAGATCCCGCCCGGCGCAACGGGAATTACGCTGGCGCCCTGGGCCAACCGGGTGGAGGACGGAACGTGGTTCCTTGATGGCAAGAAGCAGCAGCTGGACATCACCGAAGTGTCCCGGAACAACGCAAGCCACGGCCTGCTCCGCAATGCCGCCTACGCTCTGGTAGACGAGTCACAGCACTCCGTCTCCCTGGAAGCAACCATCTTTCCGCAGCACGGCTACCCCTTCCTGGCGCGGCACCGCGTCCAGTACCTGATAAACGATGATCTGGGGCTGGTGGTGCGCCAGACCCTGTCCAACCACGCCAAGGCATCCGCCCCCTTTGTCCTGGGCGCCCACCCGTACCTCCGCCTGGGTGACTCGCCCATCGAGGAACTGGTGCTGACGGTTGCCGCCGATACCCAACTGCTGGTGGATGAACGCCTCATTCCCCGCAGCAGCGCTCCCGTAGAGGGGGATACGGACTTCCGGGCGGGCAAGCATATCGCCGACCTCAGTGTTGATGTTGCCCTCATGGACCTGCAGCGTGAAGCAGGCAAAGCCCGGCACACCCTTGCCTCGGCTGACGGGCAGAGCGTGAGCCTCTGGCAGGACGAAGCATGCGGATATGTCCACGTCTATGTGAGCACCCTGTACCCCGGCCGCAGCCGGGCAGTCGCCGTCGAACCCATGACCGGACCTGCCAACGCCTTCAACTCCGGCGACGGCCTCCGCTGGCTGGCGCCGGGCGAATCCTTCACCGTTGAGTGGGGAATTGACTACAGCCCTGGTGGGGCCGGATAGCAGTTTCCCATTAGGGGACGGCTGGGGAAGTATTAGGCTATGACGCCAACCGGGGATCCCGTACCGCCCACCAGCCCATCCCCATTGCAGCAACAGCCTGCTGCCGTGCCGCCGTTGAGGGTTCGTACGGACCGTGAACTGGACCAGGACATTCCCTATGGAATCCGGATAGCCGCATCGTGGGCATGGCGGCTTGGACTCATCCTCCTGGTGGGCGGGGCCCTGGTTTGGCTGCTGAGGGGGATCAGTTTCCTCATCATCCCCGTCATGGTGGCCGCTCTGTTGGCTGGCCTCTTGAACCCGGTGGTGGGGTGGCTCAAGCGCGACCGGGTGCCGGCAGGCCTGGCCGTAGCCATTACCGTGCTGGGCTTCCTGGGCCTGATTGCGGGAGCGCTGGCGCTGGTGGGCAGGCAGCTCATCGTCGGTTTCGGGGAACTCTGGTCTGAGGCGCTGACCGGAATAAGGCAGATCCAGGACTGGCTGTCAGAGGGGCCCCTCCACCTGACCGCAGACCAGATTGACCAGTACCTGCAGGAAGCAAGTACCGCGCTGCAGGACAACAGCAGCAGCATCCTCAGCGGGGCCCTTTCCTTCGGCAGCACTGCAGGGCATTTTGCCGCGGGACTCATCCTTGCGCTCTTCGTCCTGATCTTCTTCCTGCTGGAAGGAGACAGGATCTGGGCGTTCCTGGTGCGGCTGCTTCCCAAAAAGGCCAGGGCCGCAACGTTTGGGGCCGGGCGCAAGGGCTGGTCATCCATGGTGAGCTACGCCCGCATCCAGATGTTCGTTGCGTTCGTGGATGCGGTGGGCATCGGCGTGGGAGCGGCCATCATCGGCGTTCCGCTGGCGCTTCCGCTGAGCGTGCTCGTGTTCATAGGCTCGTTCATTCCGATTGTTGGTGCCCTGGTCACCGGCGCCATCGCCGTGCTGCTGGCCCTGGTGGCCAACGGCCCGGTGAACGCCCTGATCATGCTGGCCATCGTGCTGCTGGTCCAGCAACTGGAAAGCCACATCCTGCAGCCCCTCGTCATGGGCAAGGCCGTGGCGCTGCACCCGGTGGCCGTCATCCTCTCCGTGGCCGCGGGTTCCTACCTGGCCGGAATCCCCGGCGCCCTGTTCTCGGTGCCCATCCTCGCCGTCGCAAATTCCGCCATTCGCTACATTGCCGCCAGAACGTGGGAACATGAACAAGTGCCGGCAACGCCGCTGGTGGCTGGCGCGCCGGCGGACAACACGATTAAGCACGTCGAGCCGCCGGAGCCGATCCAACGCGGCAGGGACGCCGTTACCGGCACGACAGCAGAACATCCTGATGCCCGCACCTCAGCGGAGCGGGGCACCGGGGACGAATCCAGAGGAGAATAGTCCGTGAACATCCTTGAAACCCTTCCCGTCACACTGGACGATGTCCTGGAGGCGCAGAAGCTGCTTGACGGGATTATTGCGCGCACGCCTGTGGAATCGTCCAGGGCCCTGGGGGCCATGGTGGGCGGCGACGTGTACTTCAAGTGCGAAAACCTCCAACGGGCAGGATCGTTCAAGGTCCGGGGCGCCTACGTGCGCATGGCGCGGCTTTCCCCGGAGGAGAAGAAGCGGGGAGTGGTGGCGGCATCGGCCGGCAACCATGCCCAAGGCGTGGCCGTGGCCGCCAAGAGCCTGGGCATCAAAGCCCGGATCTACATGCCGCTGGGCGTCGCGCTGCCGAAGCTTGCTGCCACCCGCAGCCACGGCGCCGAAGTGATCCTGCACGGCCACAATGTCGACGAAGCGCTCGCGGAAGCCCAGCGCTACAGCAACGAGACCGGCACGGTGTTCGTCCACCCCTTTGACAATGTGGATGTTGTTGCCGGCCAGGGCACCCTGGGGCTTGAGATCCTGGAACAGGTGCCCAACGTGGACACGGTCCTGATGGGCGTCGGCGGCGGCGGGCTGCTGGCCGGTGTCGCCGTCGCCATCAAGGCGCGGGCAAAGGAGCTGGGCCGGGAAATCCGCATCATTGGCGTCCAGGCGGAAAACGCCGCAGCCTACCCGCCGTCGCTGGCGGCTGACGCGCTGGTACCCCTGAAGAAGGTGTCCACCATGGCGGACGGCATTGCCGTGGGGCGTCCCGGCCAGCTGCCGTTCAGCATCATCCGCGAACTGGTGGATGACGTGGTCACCGTCAGCGAAGACTCATTGGCCCGTGCGCTGATCTTCCTGCTGGAACGGGCCAAGATGGTGGTGGAACCCGCCGGGGCCGTAGGAGTGGCAGCACTCATGGACGGCAAAATCGAAAATCCCGGAACCACCGCAGTGGTTCTCTCCGGCGGCAACATCGACCCGATGCTGATGCTCAAGGTCATCCAGCGCGGCCTTTCCGCCGCGGGGCGTTATATGACCGTCCGCATGATGCTGGACGACCGCCCGGGTTCACTGGCCACCATCGCCAGGATCATTGCGGAGAACGATGCCAACGTGACGGGCCTTGACCATACCCGGGTAGGCGGCTCCATCAGCATGGGGGACGTCTCCATCACGGTGAACCTCGAAACCAAGGGCCACCAGCACGGTGAGCAGGTGCTCAGCGCGCTCCGTGCCGAAGGCTTCCAGCCAATCGTGGTGCATTAGGACGCGCCATGGCCGGACTGATGGGTTTCGGGCAGCGGCAGACCGTGGCCGCAAGGGCCAAAGGCGGCCTCCTGGTATTGGGCGCCTTCGCGGTCCTGCTGTTTGTTATCGAGCTGTTCAACATGGTGATGCTGCGTTCGCTCAACAGCACGTTCGGCCTTCGGCCGCGCAGCGCCGACGGGCTGCTGGACATCTTCACGTTTCCGCTCCTGCACGCGAACCTGAACCATCTGCTGTCCAACAGCCTGCCGCTGATCATCTTTGGCTTCCTGGTGTTCCTCTCGGGCCTCCGGGTGTTCCTGACGGCGCTGGCATTCAGCTGGCTGGGATCCGGCCTTACCGTGTGGCTGATCGGCGACGGCGGCATCACCGTGGGGTCGTCAGGCCTCGTCTTCGGGCTGTTTTCATTCCTGCTTGTCCGCGGCTTCTTCAACCGGAGCTGGCGCCAAATCCTGTTGGCCGTGGTCCTCTTCATGGGTTACGGAAGCATCCTTCTGGGAGTCCTGCCCATCGTGGCCGGCTTCGTCTCCTGGCAGGCCCACCTGGGCGGTGCGGCCGGGGGAGTGGTGGCGGCCCTGCTCCTGCGCCCGCGGACCGGCAGGACGCCGTAAAGGGGCATCCCCGAA
>NZ_JARHXQ010000354.1:0-701 GCF_029222765.1 Arthrobacter sp. Cr_A7
TGGTCTGTGACAGTGACGGCTGCGCGATCAGCAAGTGCTCGGCCGCTCGGTTAAATCCGTCATGGTCAACTACGGCCAGGAAATACTTCAGCTTTCGTGTATCCACGCAGCGTCCTCACTGGTTCGAACTTGGTTTAGGCGGTAATCACCGCGCCTTCAAAGAACATGAGCTTAGACCAAGGCCTAAATAGCCTAGGCCTATCAAGCCTATTGCTTCTAGATCTTGGACGTACTTCCAAACAACCGACTGTAATGAATGAGTACGCCACGGCTCCGGGAGCCAAAAAGCCCTGCCGCAGGCGCCACTGCCGGTTGCCCTCCGGTTCACATGGCCGCCATCCACGTTCCGGAAATGGCCGTACAGGATTTGAACCAAGCTTGATCTCCAGCGAAGGCCAGTACATGTACATCTCGAATCCCCGCGCTTCTCACCCGACCCTTTCCAACTGCCTTCGCATCGAAGTGGACAGCTGGCGCCACCTGGCTCCCGGCAATTCCGTTGTGCTGCTGACGTCAGATAGGCGTAACCCCCGGATTTCAGGGCGCGTCGACGAAATTTCTGTTGACGGCCACTATTTGTGGCTGATCCAGGACAACGGCGCCGGGCGCCGCTTATTTCACCGGCCTGAGGGATACACGACATTCTTGGATTCTGAGGAGTGATGCATTCCTGGTGATGGCCGAGAAGGACACGTGCAGAT